>JBDHXS010000525.1:0-4930 GCA_039810845.1 Runella sp.
TTTCATCCCAAAAAGACGCTGGCAGTTTTGCGGATTTTCTTTCAATAATTTGTATTTGTCGTTCATAATCAAAGTTTTACAACAAAAATAATAGTTTTTTAATTAAGAAATAGGTCTATTGGGGACTTATTGTTTGCCAGACGTTCACTTGCTCTTGAAGGTGTGGCCAAATGTGCTATAGTGGGTGAATTAAATGAACCAGTGACTTTTGAGTCGTCAATTATAAGAGTAACTTTAAATAAAGATACATTTCCCAAATATGTATTTTACTTTATACAAAGCGAAAAAGGTCAAATAGAAAAAATGAAGTTGGCCAGACAAGTTGCTGTATCTGGAATAACAGGAGAAGATTTAAAATTACTACCAATCCCTCTTCCCCCCCTCCCCGAACAGCGCCGCATTGCGGCCGTGTTGGGTACGTGGGATACCGCGATTGAACAAACCACCGAGCTACTCAAAGCCCTCCGCGCCCGTCATCGCGGCTTGATGCACCAACTCCTTACGGGAAAACTGCGCTTGCCGGGGTTTGGCGGTGAGTGGAAACGTGTGGAATTAAGCGATTTGTTTGAACGTGTAAATCGTCGGAATACTGAAGGAAATACCAATGTTTTGACAATTTCAGCACAACAGGGGTTGGTTAGCCAAGGGCGATATTTCAACAAGAATGTTGCCAGCGAAAATTTGGCAAACTATTTCCTGCTGTACCGAGGGGAATTTGCCTATAACAAAAGCTATTCTGCGGGTTATCCAATGGGAGCAATCAAACGCCTTGACCAATACGATAGAGGCGTTTTGTCTCCATTGTATATTTGTTTCAGAATGCGCAACGAAGCAGAAAATGAAGCCAAGTTCTTTACTCATTTTTTTGAAGCCGGTTGTCTCAACGAAGGTATTGGAGAAATCGCGCAGGAAGGAGCCCGCAATCATGGCTTACTGAATGTTGGTATTAATGACTTTTTCAGTTTGCGAATTGTAATTCCGTTTATGCAGGAACAATGTGCCATAGCGCAGGTGTTGGATGCTTCGCTGAAAGAGATTCAGCAGCAGGAGGCCAAATTGGAGGCGTTGCGGGAGCAAAAACGCGGCCTGATGCAGTGCCTGCTTACGGGGCGGGTGCGGGTACCGGCGGCCTAACGCAGCTTAAAAAATGAACGGCAACCTTCGCGGTTGCTTTTTTTGAGGGTTATTTTTTATTTTTGTAATACTCTACAAAAAATATTTTTCACAAAAACGAGTACTTTTGTGAACTTTATAATTTGTAGAGTGTTTCAAATTGTATAATTCTATAAATAATGATAACAACATCAACAACAGTAGCGCCGGTACAAATCAGTCAATCGGATTTGCTCAATTTCGCAGTAAGCTCAGGAATAGCACAACAAAATACAGTGCGTGAAGTAAAAACACGGCCCGATTATGATCCCCGTGCGGATTATTATAAGCGATTACGTGATAGCATCGCACGAATGCATCGTCTTGAACAACCTCTAACAGTACTTGATCAACTTTGCGCTATCGTGCCGGATAAAAAGAAGGAACGCTACCGAGCAGCCGTTGCAGTTTACAAGCGTTTCTTAAAAGGTAAAACTATCGAGTGGTTTGCGCCTCGTGAAGGTCTTTGGCAATATGGGGGACTGATAGTCAAGATAAATCCTGAACTCGGGTTAAATATCAACGGGACTCCTTATGTCATTAAATTGTACTTCCGTGACGAACCGCTCACAAAAGCAAAGATTGCCGGTATTATTCATTTGATGGAAAAACAATTACACACATATCATTCAGATGACACAGTTTTCAGTATCCTGGATGTACAAAACAATAAATTATTGACAAATAGAGGTTATCGACAAGACCTAATGCCGCTCATTAGAGGTTATGCCTCAGCTTTTATGCAGATTTACAATGACTTATAAACTCTAAACCAACGTATGGAAACGCCCTCCCTGCTCGAAAACGACATCAGCAAAATTCCCGCGCTGCACCTGCTGGTGCAGATGGGATACGTACCGCTCACGCCTGCCCAAGCCCTGGCTGAGCGCGGAGGGCGGAGCAGTGCCGTATTGATGGAGGAAATTTTAAGAAAGCAACTCCACGCCCTCAACAGCATCACCTACCGGGGGCGGGTGTATCCGTTTTCGGAAACCAACCTCAATGCCGCGATTTTGGCCCTGCGCGATTTGCCCGTGCAGGACGGCTACACAAGCGCCAACAAGGCCATGTACGACTTGGTGACACTGGGCAAAAGTTTTGAACAGGTCATCGAGGGCGACCGCAAAAGTTATTCGCTGAAATACGTGGATTGGGAACGGCCCGAAAACAACCTGTATCACGTCGTGCCCGAGTTCAGCGTACTCCGCACCGAGCGGCACGATGCCTATCGGCCCGACTTGGTGCTGTTTGTCAACGGCATTCCGATGGGTGTCATTGAGTGCAAAAGTCCCAAAAAAGACGCCATTCAACGGGCCATTCACCAACACATTGACTATCAGCGTTCCGACGGTATTCGGAGCCTGTATCATTATTCCAATATGCTGTTGGCTTTGGCGGGCAATGAAGCCCGCTACGCTACTACTGAGACCAAAGAACAATTTTGGGCGGCTTGGCGCGAGCAAACCCCGCAGGACATCCGGCAGGCCGGCGAAGTCCGTTTGGAGCAACTGATTAACAGCCCTTTGCCTCCCGAACACGAGGCCACAGTACTGGCAGGCATGAACGAGGCTTCGCGGCAGTTTTACCGTGAACTTCGGCTGGCACCCGTCGGCGTGAGTGAGCAGGACCGTTTGCTGTACAGTCTGTGCAGACCGGAGCGCCTGCTCGACCTTCTGCTCAATTACATCGTGTTTGATGACAACGTCAAAAAAATAGCGCGGTATCAGCAGTACTTCACCGTTCGGCAAACCTTGGAGCGGGTCAGCCGCATAGATGCTGCCACGGGTCATCGGGCGGGCGGGGTCATTTGGCACACGCAGGGAAGCGGCAAATCGCTCACGATGGTGATGTTGGCGCAACTGTTGGCCAAGCACCCTGACATTGCCAACCCCAAAATCCTGCTTGTCACCGACCGCGTTGATCTGGACAATCAGTTGACGGAAACCTTTCAGAAATGCAAAAAAGACGTCGTACAGGCCACTACGGGGGCTTCCAAAGAAATACGAAACAAACTTTCGGGTAATGAACCTGAACCAATCGTTGATCCCAAAGAAGGGTTGAAGTCTAAAAAGCCCCCTCGGGATACGAGTTTGTTGGCTTTACTGCACGAAAAGTCAGACGATATTGTCACGACGGTTATCAACAAGTTTGAAATCGCCCTCAAAAGCAGTGCGGAGCCCGTTGAGTCGCCCAATTTATTCATTTTGGTGGACGAAGCCCACCGCACTCAGCACGGCAATTTTCACGGCAGTATGCGGCGATTGTTTCCAAAGGCCTGTTTTTTAGGGTTTACGGGAACTCCCCTGATGAAAGCCGAAAAAAATACCGCTCGGCAATTTGGCGGGTTGATCGAACCTGCCTATACCATTCGCGATGCGGTAGAAGACGGCGCCGTAGTGCCGCTGCTGTACGAAGGGCGGCACCATCATATTTCGGCCAACGCTTCGGCCATCAACCGTTATTTTGACAAAGTGGCCGAACCCCTCAACGATTACGGAAAAAAGAAACTCAAGCAGAAATTCAGCCGCATTGATGCCCTCAACGAAGCCGACCAAGTCATTTATGCCCGGGCGTGGGACATTGTGGAGCATTTTGTCAATAATTTTCAGGGAACGGGAATGAAAGGTCAGTTGGTGGTGGGCAAAAAATGGCAGGCCGTTCGGTACAAAAAATACATTGACGAAATTGGCGAGTCTAACGAAGAAAAGCGAGTAACCTGCGAGGTCATCATCTCCCCGCCGGAAGTACACGAAGGCGACGACGACGAAAACGATGGTTATGAAGGCGACGTGCGAAGTTTTTGGAAGCGACAGATGGACCGTCATAAAAACCCCGAAACCTACGAAAAAACGCTCGTGGGAGCCTTTAAAAAACAGGAAGTCCCCGAGTTGTTGATTGTTGTTGACAAACTGCTGACCGGTTTTGATGCCCCGGCCAATGCAGTGCTGTACCTGACCCGTTCGTTGAAAGAGCATACTTTATTGCAGGCCATTGCGCGAGTCAATCGGGTATTTCCCGGCAAACCTCACGGGTTGATTGTGGATTATTACGGCAATCTCGGCAACCTCGACCAAGCGTTGAATTTGTATTCCGGTCTGAAAAACTTTGATGCGGAAGATTTACAGGGAGCGCTTAAAAGCATTGATTCAGAAACCGCCAAGTTGCCTCAGGCACACGCCGATCTGTGGCGTGTTTTTGACGGAGTCGGTAACAAAAGAGACATGAATGCCTACGAAGAATGGCTTTTTTACGAAGATCGGCGTGCGGGATTTTATGAAAAACTGTCAGTGTATGCTCGGTTGCTCAAACTGTCGCTTTCCGGCGTGTCTTTTATGGAAAAGACACCGGACGAACAGATACAACGCTATAAAAGCGACGCCAAATTTTTTATTGAACTGCGCGATTTGGTGAAATGGCGGTATTCAGACGAACCCAACTTCGCAGTCTATGAGCCGCAGATTCGTAAACTGATTGATAAGTACATCACTACGGAAGGTGAGACGCTCGTAGTAACGCCCGAATTCGCCCTTTTGGATCAGGAGCAACGCCAAACCGAAATGGCAAAACAGGCAGGTCAGGCCGCACAGGCAGACCACATTGCAAGCAAAACGCTGAAAGCCATTGAGTTGCGCATGAATGAGTCACCCGAGCTGTATCGTAATTTGGCGGAATTGATTCAGGAAACCATCGAAGCGTATTATGCCAAACGTATTTCGGAAGGAGAGTTTTTGCAAAGAGTGATGACACACGAGCGGGCGTTTTTGGAGGAACGAGTGGA
>JBDHXS010000526.1:0-4924 GCA_039810845.1 Runella sp.
CTGTACCGAAATTATCACCCCTATTTTGAAAATCAGGATATAACGTATGCACGCCTTTTTGAAATCCTGTTTTGGCATCATCAGAGGCAATATCTTCGCGATAGGCCGTAACAAGGGCATAACCACGCGCTAAAATGCTGTCTATCGGCCATTGGTTGGCGTTGATACCTCGACAGGCTTCGGTTGCTTGGTGATTGACTACACAAGAAAGGTTAACGTAAGGATTCCCCTTGCCCGATTCTGTCCAACTTTGAGTTATTCTGATTTTGGGGTCGGGATGAATGGCGTGATTTCCCCAAAAATTCAGTCCTAAAATGGCAGGAACACGGCCTTTTACGTGGTTAGGAATATAGATTAACAAATCCATACGTGGCCCATCCGACTTGCCATTGAAATACACAGCCACTTGTTTGCGCGTAGCTTTTCCGTTCAAAGCGTTGTGGTCTTCCTCAAAAACCTCAAACCGCATAGAAGCGGGGCGTTCGGGTGCACGCCCGTACATCTCATTAGCAAACAGTTCCAACAACTCTTTTCGGCGTTGGGTATGCCACTGCTTGGGGGTTTTTACCCGTTGGCCATTATTCATCAGCAACGGGTCGGGCAAGGCCGCCGTTTGAGCGAGCACCCAACCCGCATTTAATACCAAAAGAAAGCAGAAAAATGGTAGTTTCTTATTCATTTATACTTCCGACATCTGTTGGGTCAACACTTCAAAGCTTTTTTTGGCTTCGTTGTCAAAATCTTTCCAACGCCCTTCAATCGAAAGTCCTCCACGGTATTTTACTTTTTTCAACGCCCGAAAATATTCTCTAAAATCATCGCCCACTACGCCCGGTGCAGTTCGATTTTGTTTTTCGGCGATATGGCAGTGTACGATGTATTTGCCATACTTCACAATTTGCTCAGGGCCTTCGTTGTCTTTGAGCATGTGGTAAATATCACACAGCAACCGAAATTTAGGGTGATTAACAGCCTCAATGATTTCAACGCCTTCGGCCAAGCTGTTGATAAAATTGGTTTCGCTGCGGTTAAGTGGTTCTAAAGCTACCGTAATCCCGTGTTTTTCGGCCAACAACGCCATTTTTTTGCTTACTTCGATGTGCTGTTCTTTGGCTTTTTGACGGTCAAACCCGTCAGGAATTGTTCTCGATGCACTACTTCCAAAAACCACAAAAGGCGATCCACATTCTTTGGCCCGTTTAAAAGCTAAATCGGCCCGTGCCAAAAGCCCTTCGTGGTTGGGCGTAGGGCCAACGGATTTGATACTTCCTGGAATAAAAGATACGTACGAACGTAGCGGAAATTGGAGCGATTGAAGCGCGTCAAAATTCTTTTTGTATTGCTCATCGCCACCATTGTCGGGAATCAAAAAACGACCAACGTTTTCTTCAACATAAGAATATCCAATACTTTTGAGCAAAGCGGCTTTATCGTACGACGTGCAAATGCCCAGCGGCAAAGAAAATTTCCTACGGTTTTCTTCTAAAAAGGCGGCGGCCTCGGCAATATGGCTGGAAGCAACAAGACCCGCGACGGCGCTTGCACTTATTTTAAGGAAATTTCTCCTCGTAGAATTGTGTTCGATTGGGTTCATTGGTAGAGCGGTAGTTTTAGTGTCAGAAGGAATTTACCCTCTATTTTTTACTATTCAAAAGTGATATTCTACTGCATTATTACGACGTCGGAAGTTCGCGACGATGGTGTGACTTTTAGATTTTCGATTTTACCGTTTTTAATAAAGCCTTCTACGGTAGTATTGTAAGGCGCGTGTAGTTTAAATGAGGCACTCCACTCTTTGGGCCAAGCAGGCAAGAGATATATCTTTTTCCCATCTACTTGCATCAGCATTTCTTGTAGGCCAATCATAGCCGAGCCACCCCAATTGTGGTCGGGAGTCCAGTCAAACCCAGGACCCCAAAAAGTTGGGAAGCGGTGGCCTGCATCCTTAAACTTGAGGCGTGTGAGTTCGGCAGCGTCGTTGGTAAGTCCTAAACGCGCCGCAAAAATACTGTACTGCCGCCACCCCACATGGCTTCTGAATTTCACCGCGTGCGGGTCATATAAATATGTATTGATAGCAATGTCTAAATCGGGTTTACCAACACCATACAGTCCCCAAGGAAATACGGGGTACAATTGTGGTGTTTCAGTATTTTGAACCCGCGCCCAAGCCACCGCAGGCGCCAAGGTTTTGTGTCCGTCTGATTCCCGAAACGGCAGCGGCGGGATTCTTTTTAGCATGATAGCCCATTTTTCTCGTTTTTGGGAGCCCAAATACGCATCGGGCAATTCTAACATTCGGGTCAAAATTACTTTCAATGCGGCAATCACGGTAGCCGAATTGTAGGTCATTTTGTAGGTTTCGGCGGCCGAACTTGGATAAAAAATGTAATACCCTTGTTCGTCGAAGGGTTTTGTACCGCGTTTTTTGGCCAATTGCTGATAATGTTCATCAAAAAAAGTAAGGCAACTCTCAATAAAAGGTACGTATTGATTGATGTCACGGCCTTCATAACGCTCCGTTTCAAGCATCATCAAACAAAATTCAAACACGGTATCCCATTGATATTCGAGCCAAGCGTTGTATTCCATGCCCGGGTCATAGCCTTGGGGGCGTTTGAGGCCATATTCAAAGATATTGGGCAGGCCAAAATTTTCGATTTGTTCCGTAAAACAAGCTCCCTCGTGGTTCCAATACACTTTTGAGCGCAGTTCAGCATTGCGTTGCGAACGCAGATAAAAGTCAAACTGCGGCTTTAGCATATCAAAATCTCCGCTTTTGAGCATTGGAAAATAAACCAAACGTTGGTTTTGCGCGGTCATTGTGCCACCGCCCCACAATCGAAAATCGGGAGTATGATTGTATTTTTTATCCACAAGGCTTGGGTCAAATGTAAATAACCCGCCGTTGAATTTGGTCGGCCATTTTCCGTACGCGTTGCAGCCCAACTGATAGCGAAAAAGCTGATAATTGCGCGAAATAGTGCTGTCTTGCCCCTCAATAAAAATATAACTTCGATTCCAGAACTGCTGCCACCATGCTTGAGTCTGGGCAAGAGCTATTTTTTTATTTTGTTCGGCCTCTTTTTGAATGGTTTTTAGAGCTAATTTCCATTCTTCCAACGTATTTGTTTGCGCTGAATGAAGGACCATTTCTATTTTTTGCGAGCGAACGGGCTTGCTTGTTTCCAAAGCCCATGCTTTAAATTCAGTATCAGCGTATTTGCCCGAAGTTATCCCCGCAGGCTTCATATTTTCACCCTTCATTGTCCCCCCAAACGTATTGTTTATGAGCGGGTTAAAAAGTTGTTCTTTCACCGAATCCATACCTTGCATACGAACGGTATAGTCAAATACATTTTCTATATCAGGACGGTTGCGGTGATAAAAAAGCACCTCACCGTCATTGAATCCGATTTCGTCTTTGTAAGTTTTAACGGCAAATTTTTGGGGAACTTTGTAGGAGTTTTCACGCAAAGCCGTTCCTTCTACCAATCGGTCTTCGCTACGCCAAGATTCGTAGATTGCAGTGATTTTGACCGACTTGGCACTTTGTATATCCACATGAACCACGGGACGAAATACATCCACCCATAGGTTGATTTGGGTATGGGCACCGCTTATTTTGATGCCTCCTTCCTGCAAGCGGAGTTCCTGTTTAAAATTGGTATCGGTAAATGGATTGGGGGATAATTTCAGTCGTATTCGACCAAGTTTCAGCATCGCGTTGTTTTCATCAAACGTACCGCTTTTGGAGAGATAAAAAAGCAGCTCGCCATTTTCAACCCACACATTCAGGCCAATATCTCCCCCACCGCAGGGCATGGATTCCGAAGGGTTTTTGCTCTGAGAAGTCCAAACAACATTATAGTTAGAGTGTTTTTGGGGTTGGGCTAAAACGTGTAAATACGCACCCCAACACAAAATCAGGAAAAGTAGGTTTGTCCGAAGTACCACGGCAACATTTAAGGGTGAAAGGATGATAAAAAATCCATTGACAAAAATAACTTTTTGCTTTTCTTCCACCGTCCTGCTTCCTCCTGCGTTGTTTTTATAGTTCAATACTCCCCTTTCGATTTGTTCGTTTGCACCTGTGACCCGAATGAATAGAGGTGTGAGTTTGAGGCACAAATCAACGAACTTTTAGAAGTAACACTAAAACGAAGCCGTTTTATCTCACTACATAGACTTGATTTTCAAGCGATTGCGCAAGTAAACTTATCAAAGAAGGGTAAGCTATTTTTAAACTTGGTAACACATTTTTGTGGACATCAATCACAATGACAGGTAGCGCAAGTGCTAATAAGTTTTGCTGATAAGGCAAGTTTTTATCTACACAAACGAAAGCCTCAAAACCATAATCTGCTGCCAGTTTTAAGAGTTTGCCATTTTTGATACCATTCCACTCCATATCTCGCACGGTTAATACTTCATGGAGGTTTACGTCAAAGCAAAATTTGAAACGTACATCAATGTTTTCGTCAAGCAGCAGCTTCATAGTGGCGTGTAAAGGTATTTAAAAGATTGGCTGCCAACTCGATAACTGCTTCGGCTTGCTCGCGACTTACACTTGGATAGCCTTCCAGAAAATCATCTAAAGAACTGACTTCTAAATAGTCAAATAACGTTTTTACCGCTACTCTTGTCCCACGAAATACGGGCGTACCGCCCAATATTTCGGCATCTACTTCAATCACATCTCTCTGATTCATAGCCTTTATAATCGCTTTGTTTCTTTAGCAAAGATACACAATATCACCTTTTATAAAATCTATAAAAATTATGAACGATTTGCTCGTTTGAAACCCCCTTTCTTAACATGACAATAACAGCAATCAGCCTAAAATTCCCTTCACCAACTTCCCATGCACATCGGTCAACCGAAAACGCCTGCCCTGAAATTTATAGGTAAGTCGCTCGTGGT
>JBDHXS010000527.1:0-4877 GCA_039810845.1 Runella sp.
CTTTTGGTGTCTCTACTCCTTTTTTTGGCAACACCAACCGCTTGATTATAAATACAATTCGTACCTTGATGCTTGGCATCCCGAATTACCATTTCGAGCCGTTACGTTGTGGCATTCCGAAGACCCGCTGCACATTCGCGAACACGTCAACGACTTTACGTTGGTCAGTATATTCGCGTATTTGGGGCTAAGTTTTCGGGAAATTGGGCGGGCCTTTCGCCAACAACAGTTGCCTTTTTTCACCTTAAAAAACGCTGCTCCTTTCACCCAACTTCGCAACCTTACGCTGCTGTCGTGCCTTTTTCCAGTGTTATTTATTGGGGTAAAACTGACATTTGAAGAAGATTTGGGCGATTATTTGCTGGGAAGCTTGGTCACGTTTTATGTCTATGTAACCAGCTACTTGGTGATGAGTCATTCGGTATTGTTTCAAGTTGAAAACCTCGAAAATGAACCAAAGAAAAAGTACGAAAAATCATCGCTTTCGGAAGACTATGGAGAGTTGATTTTGCAAAAACTACAACAGCTACTCGAAACCGAAAAACCTTACATCGACAACGATTTTACGTTACCCAAACTAGCGCAACGTCTGTCGGTTTCACCACATCATTTATCCCAAGTCCTCAACGACCGACTCCAGCAAAGTTTTTTTGATTGGCTCGCCTACCACCGCGTCGAAGAAGCCAAACGTTTGCTTTCCAATCCTGCCTTTTCCCACCTCAAAATCGACGAAATTGCTGAGCGCGTGGGCTATAATTCCACTTCTGCTTTTCACACGGCTTTCAAGCGTTTTGCGGGCAAAACCCCTGCTCAGTTTCGGAATCAAGAGAAATTATAACCAGAAAATGAAGGTTTTGATTCGCACAGAGGGCTGCTCACAACCCGAATTTTTTGAATCACACCGTAAACGACTCCATTTTTTGCAGATACGCCGCATCCACATCGGCGCCGTGACCAGGTGCGTCAGGAATCATCACTTGGTAATGATTTTGGTAAACAATGCCACCCAACACAGGGTCTTGGGCGTGTTCAAAAGGAGAGTCTAAATCATAAAAAACGACATTGTGCAGCGCCGACGCAAAATGGGCATTGGCCGAAATCCCCAAACGCGACTCCGACATACACCCAATCATGCAACGTATGCCTGCCCCTTCGGCGATGGCATTGATTTTGACAGCATTACGTAAACCTCCACTTTTAGACAGCTTGATATTAAAATAATCAACCGCCTCTTGCGCCACCAATTTGACCGCATCTTGGGGAGAAAACAACGATTCATCGGCACAAATAGGTACCCGAGCATGCTGACGAAGACGTGCCATGTGCGCATAATCCCAATGTTTTACGGGCTGTTCGCAATACTCTACGTTCCAGTCGGCAATGGTATTCAGCACTTTGAGCGCACTCACATAATCCCAACCTTGATTGGCATCGGTACGGATGGGAATTTCGTCGCCAATCGCCGTCCGAATCGCCGCAATGCGTTTAATGTCATCGGTTGCGTTTGTGCCCAATTTCACTTTGATAGCATCAGCACCGCGCTCTTTGATTTTTACGGCATCAGCTGCCATGGCTTCGGGCGAAGAAATATAAATCGTTTCATCAGTTGCAATTAGACGATTACTTCCTCCCAAAAATTGGTACAAAGGCATATTGGCATACTTTGCGGCAAGGTCGTACAGCGCCATGTCGAAGGCACTTTTTGCCGTAGGGTTGGCGGCCAAATAGCGTTCCATTGCCCCAATACAACCTTCTAAATCAAGGGGGTTTTTGCCAATTAATAGTTTTGCTAAATCATAAGCTGCTGCGTAAACAGTGGCCTGCGTTTCTCCCACAATCATCCAAAACGGAGCGCCTTCACCCGTTCCATATACCCCATCCGACGTGTGAATTTTGACCAAAATATTGCGAGCTTCCTCAATCGTTCCAATCGCAATTGTAACAGGAGCTTGCAGGGGAATATTAAATTTAAAAACCTCGATGTGGGTAATGATGGGCATGTCTGTAAAGGAAGAAATTAGCTTAGGATTACGCCTTTTTTTGTCAAATAAGCTCCTACGTTAAACGATTGGTCGTGCATCAATTCAATATCACGGTTCCAGTCAAAGGTTTCAATGCGTTCAGCCGTTGCAACCATGACTACCTGAGCTTCCGTCAATATCCAAAAGACTTTTTGAACCCCAAATGTGAGCAATTTTTGGGTCTTTTTGTAAATGTATCCCGTCTCTGTCATGTCTTCAACATCCGCATCAATGTCTATCTCAAAAACAATGGTCGGCGGCACGTTGGCATATTTTCTGGAGATTTTATCTGGTGTCAACACCGATTGTTCAAAAATGGCAATATCGTTGGCTAAATTGTTTTTATGGTCAATGTGCAATCCAGCTTCACTTGTTAACACCGTGTAGTTATCTTCATCAATAAACTTTCCAATGAAAACCGTCAAATAGAACACAATCAATGCCTGCAAGCTACTCGAACCCATAATTTCAGCAATGGTTTTGTTTCCCGATAACACTTCCCGATACTCCTTATAATACACAGGCTTACCGTCCATGATTTCGTAAATCAGGGCTTCAGGAACATTCCTTGGGGTTTTTCGCACTTTCCGTGGCGTGTCTAAAGCGGTCATGGTAAACATTTATTTTCTCAAAAGTAACAACAATAAACAGTAAACTCAAAACTCGGAACACCATTAATCCCAGCATTCCATAATCAACAAATCGCCCGATTGGGCCGAGATTTTGACAAACCCATCCACTGCCGACTCATTGCTATTTCCATTGCGATATCCCAGCACAAGCGACTCATTGTCAAGATTATACTTCAACCCTTCCGTGGTAATTCCCGACACCGTTCCAACGGGAATGAGCGAAATAGGCGTTTCGGCGGCGTACCATTTTTCAAATGTGCCTACCAACGGAAAAATTTTGGAATAATCGTCCAGCATCACGCATTTGATTTGACTCTTGTACCGAACAATGTTGGTCATGTTGGTCAAGCTATGGTCGGCGCGGCGACCCGTTGCCCACACGATGTTCACGGCGGGAAAACCGCGTTCTATCAAAAACTCAATGCCTTTTTCGAGGTCTGTTTTGTCTTGATCGGGCGTATGAATAATCTCAAGCGGGTACTGACGGGCGTGTATTTCTTCAAAATCAACGTTTCGGTCAAAATCTCCCAAAAGCACATCCACTTTTATCCCTAAATCAAGCACTCGATGAATAGCGTGGTCGAGTACCACCACAAACGGCGACCATTCGAGCAGTTGCCCCATTAATTCAAAGCTACAACCTTCACCGTTGGCAATGAGCAGAGCAGGTTCTTGTTTTTCTCGGACAACGTGGTGCGAAGACATAGGTTATTTAGGCAAAGCATGAATGATTGACAACACAAAGAAAAGCACAAAATACCATTTGGTGCGTTCAAACAACACTTTTTGTAACGAAACCCATTCCAAAACCCCTATTGTAAACAACAACGAAGCAGGTGCCAACCGACGAAAATACAGACTTTCGATAGAGGCATCGGTTAGGTAAACAGCGATTGTGAAAAGTAAATAACCCACGCCTACTTGAAAAAATGAGCTTTTTATCATGCCGTAGGCATCGATTCCATGCCCTTTTGCCCACTTCCAAAACTCCCTCATCATCAGGCCAACCACTATCACTTGTCCCAAAGCCCCTCCATAAATCAGCCACTTCACTGAATCGTCCAAAGCGGTATTTTTCAATCCCCAATCCCGTACCGCAAAAAACAACAGCTCCTCACCTAGCCCGCGTATGCCTCGCCCTACTCGGCTCAGCCACGGTTCATCGGGCCAAAAACCGTGCCCGCCCGTAAAAGTTTTAGTTTGATAAAAGTTGAAAAGCAGATACCCAGCAACAAAAAGTAGGTAATACAAAGCAGCCCTAAACTTGCGCTGAATCAATAAAACAAACGCCAAAAAAACGGCAGCATATCGACTCAAAAACGCGCCGATTGCCCAAAAATCCCCTCCTACTTTTGTTGGCATCGCCTCGATGCTTTGCGCCGCAAAACCCACCACAAAAAACAAAAACAGGGTTTCAGACCACGTATTAGCATATACTTGCACCAACGACGAAGCCGAAAAAGCCAAAGAAACAAACCACGCTTTCTCCCGAAAATGACTGTATATTAACCAAAAACAACCTGCAAGAGCCAATAAATTGACAATTTTTGAAGATATTTCTACCGAAAAACCCGTCAGCCACGCAAGTCCCGCAATCGACGCCGAATAGCCCACGGGCCAAATCGCGCAAAAGGTATCTCGCTCTTCAAAGACGATGTGGTAGCCTTTTCCATCGACTAAGCTTTGGGCAGCGTGCAAGTAATGGTACGAATCGGGAGTGAGGAAATAGGTAGTGTCCGCACGGAGTTTGAGGCAAACTACTGCGCAAATGAGTAAAAATTGGAAGAATAAAAAGAAACGATTCAGCATCATTGTCATCCTGTAAGGGTCTAAAATCATTGGTGATAGACCCTTACAGGGTGACAAAGGTAAGATTTTTTACCTCTCAGCTTCTTCTACTCGCTCACGCGCTTCGGGCAAACGCCACCACGGTAAGTACGGATAGGCGTGGTGTTCTAAGTGATAGCCAAAAAAATAGCAGCTCAAAAACGCCCATACGTGGTTAAGTTTTTGACTACGAGCGTTGTAAGGCGCATTTTCGTGCTCGCCACGGTGGGGCAAATACGTCCCAAAATAAAATAACTGAAACGTACTCAACACCGCAGGAATCATCCAAAACACCACCAAGTTTTCCCACGGGAACCATAGCTTCAACACATTGTACGTCACCGCCATGAGGATGATTTGAACCACCGAAATATACTCTTTGGCAAAGGCCAAAAAC
>JBDHXS010000528.1:0-4864 GCA_039810845.1 Runella sp.
AGCACGACCACCTCTAAGATGATCCCAAACGCGTGGTGATAACACGAAACGTTCATTGCGAATTGTCTGGCCTGGGAAATCCCATATCCAAGCTGGACTAAAAGGATTGCCTTCGTAACGATTTTCGTAGTGCAAGTGATCGCCGTAACTTCGTCCTGTATTTCCTCCTAAGCCAACCATATCACCTGCTTTGAGAAGCTGGCCTACCTCTACAGTAGTCTTTGATAGGTGTCCATACAGCGTTTCAAGCCCATTGTAATGACGTACTAACACGAACCGCCCATACCCCCCTCCATTATAAGCTACTACTCGCACAATTCCATCGTAAGTACTATATACAGGATCTCCTGTATTAAGATCTAAATCCATCCCTTCATGCCAGCGTCCCCATCTCGGTCCAAACTGAGAAGTTACTTTTACTTCACTAGTGGGCAAATTCCAAAAACGACCCTTGCCAGGGTCATATAACCGAAGTGTCAAATTGTCTTCAAATTCTAATGGATTGAGATTGTAAGGATCAATGGTTTTCGAGTCCCAAATAGCGTAGTAATCGGCTACTTGTACCCAATCATCACCTATTTGGACAGAATCAATGATTTCAGCTATTGTGGTTTCCCCTTCGTCAATCGTACCTGTAGTGTCATCTGCTACAGTTGGATTTATTTCCTTGACTGGCTCAAACATATTTGAAAAGCGCATCTTTGGTTTTTCAGATTCAAACTCTTCAAACTCGTCTTTTTGCGGTTTAATAACTGGAGTGCTGACCTTGACTTCTTCAGCCTTGTTGGGTTTGATTTTGGGGTTTCGTTTAAACAAACCTCTTTCTTGTGCTTGGATGCTCGTTGCTAAACAGATCCAAAAAAATAATAAAGCGTAAACTGATTTGGCTTTCATCAGTGGTTGATTTAGCCAGCAATTGAGTAGGGGGAACGTATCCATGCCTACTCAGCTGCTGGGAGTTGAACATTAGTGTAAGCCCTTTTCAGCCAAATAACGCTCGGCATCTAACGCAGCCATACAGCCCGTACCTGCCGCCGTTACGGCTTGACGATAAATATTATCCTGAGCATCGCCACAAGCGAATACTCCTTCTATATTAGTTTTTGTACTTCCTTTGATAGTTTGGATGTATCCTGCGGCATCCATATCAATAAATTCCTTAAAAATATCAGTATTGGGTTGGTGACCAATCGCCACAAAGAAGCCAGTCACATCTAATAAAGTGGATTCATTTGTTTTAAGATTCTTCACCTTCACCCCTACTACTTCATTGTCGCCCAGAACTTCTTCGGTTTCAGTATTCCACAGAATTTCAAGATTAGGCAATGATTTCACACGGTTTTGCATAATTTGTGAAGCCCGTAATTCATCACGCCGCACAATCATATATACTTTCTTACAAAGTTTGGCCAAATAACTGGCTTCTTCACAAGCGGTATCGCCTCCTCCTACAATCGCCACTTCTTGATTTCTGAAAAAGAAACCATCACAAACCGCACAAGCCGACACCCCATGTCCGTTGAGGCGTTGTTCCGATTCCAGTCCCAGCCACTTAGCCGAAGCACCAGTAGCTATAATCACAGCGGGGCTTTCAATCAAATGATTATTGTCAATCCAGACCTTATGAAGGTTGGCATTGGAAAAATCTACTTTAGTAGCTAAGCCATAACGAATATCTGTTCCAAAACGACGCGCTTGCGCTTCAAAATCCATCATCATTTGGGGACCTTGTACCCCTTCAGGGTATCCTGGATAATTTTCTACATCAGTAGTAATCGTCAATTGACCGCCAGGTTGACCACCTGTATATAAAATAGGGCTTAAGCCCGCACGAGAAGCATAAACTGCCGCAGTATAACCCGCAGGCCCAGAACCAATAATCAAGCAAGAAACTTTTTCAGAAGACATTACAGAGTATGTATTTTAAAGATTTATGATTTTATAAATTGTAGATCGCTGCTACTTATAGGCAGTCTCTTGTATTAGAATTTACAATCCAATCATAAAAATCGTTCATCATTAGATATGCTCGTTTTTGCAAAAGAGTTGCAAAATTAAGCAAAAAAGGTTTGGATGACAAAATGGTTTGGTTTACAGAGTAGCATCGTCCTATAAAAATTACCAAATACGCCACTCTATACGGCGATTGAGTTGCCGATTCTCTTCCGAGTCATTTGAAACGATAGGCTTAGATTCCCCAAAACCTACGGCTTTGATCCGCTCACGGGCTACTCCTGCACTGATTAGATAATCTACTACGCTTTGAGCGCGCTTCTGAGAAAGGATTTGATTTTGTTTGGCATCACCCACATCATCGGTATGACCAGCTATTTCTATCCGTAGTGTAGATTGGATTTTAAGTTGTTCAATCAATTTATTCAGTTCAGTACGAGATTTTTCTTGTAAATCTGCTTTACCTGTTTCAAAATAAATATTACTCAAAATCCCGTAGGCATTGAGATTAAATGGCTCTAAGCTAATATCCAACTGATAACCTTTCGCATTGTTTTTTTTGCTGTAATCGAATGCTAAGCTTTTGTAAAAGTAACCTGCCGCACTTACATAGAGTCCCCATTCGGCACCGTTTGGAAGTGTGGTAAGATAGTGCCCTGAAGCAGCATCGGACGCCAGCCTCTGCACTACTTTACCACTTTTAAGGTCAACAAGTTCAATATCGGCTTTGATTGGTTTTTTAGTACGCACATCAGTGACTAAGCCTTTCAAATAATTGGCAACATTGAATTGTTTTTTTAATTCGTCAGGTAAACGAAAACGATATAATCTCGACACTCGCTGATTTCCAACTCGCTTAGTATCTAATGAATAATAGCCGTATTCTCCATCTGCAGTGATAACAAGCGCCACTTGATTATCCGATGTATTGATGGGATAGCCCAAATTGCGAGGCGATCGCCAACCTGTTAAGGTACTGTCCGCAAAAAATAAATCATAGCCGCCTAATCCTTCATGGCCTTCAGAAGCAAAAAACAAAGTACGGCCATTGGCATGAAGAAAAGGAGATGCTTCATCGTCAGGCGTATTGATTACATTCCCTAAGTTTTGGGCAGGAGTCCATTGACCATTAGCTAATAAAGTACTAAACCACACATCTCGTCCTCCTATTCCACCTTTGCGGTCTGAAATAAAATAAAGTGTATGTCCATCGGGCGACAACGCGGGTTGTGATTCCCAGTAAGGCGAGTTAATTACTACGCCCAAGTTTTTTGGCTTTTCCCAATCATCACCGAATTTGTGGCTAATGTACAAATCACAACTTCCATACCCATCTCTACGATTGCAAGCTGTAAAAACCAGTGTTCTTCCATCAGCAGATAACGTACCCGTACCTTCATTATCCGCCGTATTTATTTGTTCCGAAATAGAAACGGGATTGCTCCAATGACCATCTTTAAAGGTAGTAATAAATAAGTCTTCGTCATTTTCGGGTTTTAAGGCTGTAAAAAGCAGCGTTTCACCGTCGGCAGTCAGTGTAGGAAAATATTGCAAAATAAATTGATTAACTGTGTCTGAGAGCTCTTCAGGGTTGATAATTAAAGGTTTCTGTATAGCTTCTTCACCATAGGAACAGGTAATCAATTGACGCTTTGCCCGCTTTTGAGCCATGCTATTGGGCTTCAAAAAGGGGATATAATGCTCCAAATCAGCCTTTGCTTGTCCATATTCTCCTGCTCTCAAATGATATTCAATGAGTTTTTGATAAGCCGCTACAAATTGTGGTGCATCAGGTTTGAGTGTTACACTCTTTCGATACGATTGAAGTGCTAAATCAGGCTGAGTAAACACTTCGTAAAGTTGCGCCTTACGAAAATAGGCTTCGGCGTAAGTGGAGTCATATTTTAAGGCTTCATCATTCCATTGAGCGGCTTTTTCAAAGTTTTTTTCATTGAAAAACTTAGTACTTTTCTCAAAAGCGTCGATTGCCTTCTTGACATTTACAGGCTGTCCATCCGTTCCTTTTGAGCTTGATGAAACGTAGGCAGAGGGGTGGTTTTGAGAATAACCTTGAAAAGAATAGAATAACAAAAGGAAGGAAAATATAAAAACAGTTGACTGCCAACTGTTGACTATCAACTGTTTTAATGAATCTCCGTGTATCTGTGCGTTTGTAATAAGACGCGCCATTTGGGATGCTGTTTTACATATTCAACGATGAGGGGTGTCATTTCTTGTATTCGGCTCCATTCAGGTTGAGATGACTCCAACATAAAGAAAAAATCATTCTATAACTCGCCATGTTACCCTACGATTCTTTTGCCGAGCTTCTTCTGAATTATTTTGAACTAATGGACTATTGGATCCATAACCTTTTGCTTCTAAGCGATGAGGGTTAATCCCAGTTTTAATCAGGTATTTAACCACTTCTTCTGCTCTTTTCAATGATAGAAGTGAATTTTTTTCATCATTACCTACATCATCAGTATGTCCTTCGATGACCAATCTGATGGTAGGATTTTTTAGCAAAAAGTTACTTACTCGATTCAGTTCAATTTCAGAAATAGGCTCTAATTCAGGACTTCCAGTTCTAAAAAACACATTACTTAAAACTTCGCTTTCCTGTATTCGCCAAGGTCGGAGATAAATTTCTGCTTCCTGAGCAATTTCTAATAAATTTATCACCAAGCTTTTAGAATAATACCCTTGGCTTTCGATAAACAAGGCCAGCTTGGCTTTTTTTGGCAAAACGCTCAAAAACTCACCTAAGTGATTTGTTGAATATTCAGAGATGTGTGGGCTATCTGAGTCCAGTGACTGTATAGAAAGGGTAGCAACTACAGGTTGGCGAGTTTCGCTATCCAGCACTCTGCCTTTAAAGACATAAGCTTTAGGGCAAAGTTCAGTAAGT
>JBDHXS010000529.1:0-4847 GCA_039810845.1 Runella sp.
ATCTGACAACACAAACCATTCCTCGGCTTACCATTGTCCCTTCGGGCAATGTAGGTATTGGGACAACGACACCTGGCTTTCCATTAAACTTTGCCAATTCAGTAGGCGATAAGATTTCTTTGTGGGGGCAATCTGGCAATCATTTTGGATTAGGAATTGACAATAGTCTGATGATGATTCATACCGATGTTGTGGGGTCTGACATTGCTTTTGGACACGGAACGTATGGTGCTTTTACTGAGAGAATGAGGATAAAAGGCGATGGCAATGTGGGTATTGGGACAAACACCTTCGCAACAGGTGAAAAATTTGCAGTGAGTAACGGCATAAGGCAATTTGGAATAATGCCGGGGTATTTTGGTAATGTCCCGGACGCCAACTGGACTACTTTCAATAGCCTGGCCTTGAGGATTTCGGGTGAAATTTCGGTGTTTGGTAAGATAGCCACCAATAATGCATTAGATGTAGTTGGCTTTTCAAAATTAGGAGGTGATGCCCCTTCCATCAAGGTGAAGAAATTGACAGGTACTACGGGGGCAGCACAGGGAGATATAATTCCTATCAGTCACGGGCTTACGAGCACAAAAATACTGTCAATTACAGTGTTGGTTCAATTTGAGACAAATGGACAGTATGTTCCTCATTCTTATACGAATACGAATGGGTATCAATTCGATTTTTTTTCAGATACAACTAATATTCAGATTCGCAACCATCCCACAAACAGTGGTCAAATTTTATCAAAACCTATTAAGGTCATGATTACGTATGAGGAGTGATAAGAACTCTTTATTTTATTGATTGAGCCAGCTTTTAAACTCTTGCGTATTCTCGCTGCTCACCATGATTTCGCGCTTGGCCGATGGGTCGAGTTCTACTTTGACGCGGCTTTTGGAGACATTGAAAATGTTTTTGATACTCGAAAAATGCGTGATAAAGCTGCGGTTGAGCCGATAAAAATGTTGGGGGTCGAGCAGGGTTTCCAAATCGCTTAGTTTGTAGTCAACGATGTATTTGGTACCGTCTTTTTTGATGAGATAGACGTAGCGGTCTTCGCCCTCAAAGTAGGCAATCTGGTCAACCGTAACGCTCATTACTTTCTCCCCGCGCGATACCATAAACCGCGATTGGTAGGTTTTCGTCGGCTGATTTAAAGATTGTAATAATTGTTGAATATCAAAGGGTTGCGTGGTTTTTTGATTGCTTTTAAACTTTTCCAGACTGCGTTGCAAATCGTCTTTACCAATGGGTTTGAGCAAATAATCCACGCTGTTGACCCGAAACGCCCGAATGGCGTACTGGTCATAAGCCGTCGTAAAAATGACGGGCGTAGTGACGTTTATTTGCTCAAAAATCTTAAAACTCAAGTCGTCGGCCAAGTGAATATCTAAGAAGATAAGCTCGGTTTGGTGCGCCGATAGCCACGCCACGGTATTGCTTACGGAGTCTAATTTGGCCTGAATTTCAATGCCAGGTTCCAACTCAAGGAGTAGCTTTTCGAGGTTATCGCGGGCAGGTTTTTCGTCTTCTACAATGATGGCTTTCATATTTTGCTTTGAGATTATCCTTCCTGAATCAATGGCACGCGTGCGATATAATCGGCTCCTACTTCGCCAAAAACAGGCATTTGGGAAGTGAGGTAAGCATAGCGGGCCATCAGATTTTTGAGACCAATGCCCGTGGAGGGTTCAGACGTTCCCCGGCGTTGTAAATTATTGCGTACAATCAAGCTATCTTCTTCAGTAAAAATACTAATTGTCAACGGTTTATCATCAGAAATAATATTGTGTTTAATGGCATTTTCGACCAACAGTTGCAAGGCAAAAGGAGGCAAGCAATCGTTCAGGCGTTCATTGGGAATGGTGATTTGAACACTCAAATTTTCGGCAAAGCGCATTTGCTGTAAAAACACAAATGAGTTCACAAATTCTAATTCTTCCCGTAAGGCAATAAGCGTTTCGCCGCCAATTTCGAGCATGGTGCGATATACCTTGGAAAAATGCCCCGTAAAAGCAATGGCCTGTGGCGGATTGGAGGCAATCAGCGAAGCCAAAGCATTCATGCTGTTAAATAAAAAATGCGGACTTATCTGATTTTTTAAGGTCTCAAATTGTGCCAGCAGTTGGGCCTTTTCCTGTTGAGTCGCTTTGATAAGCAAGGTATTACGCTCCTCTTCAAGTTGGCGATTTTGGCGTTTGAGCGAGTAAGTTTCGAGGGCGTTGTCCATAATTACTTTTAGCTCTTCCATTTTCCAGGGCTTGGTGATGTAGTGATACACTTTGCCTTTATTGATGGCATCTACAATGGCCTGCACGTCGCTATAACCCGTCAAAATCATACGAATGGGTTCTGGAAATTCATCCAAAATCTGCTCAAAAAATGCCACTCCCGTGGTATAAGGCATCCGCTGATCAGAGATAATTAAATCTACAGGGTGAGACCGAAGCAGCCTAAGACCTTCATCTGCATTTTGGGCAGTGAGTATCTGGTATTGCCGTCGAAATACGGCTTTAAATGCCAGTAGATTGTCGGGTTCGTCGTCCAAATAAAGGATAGTGTAAGGCATTGGGAGGCAGAGCAGGTATTTGCGGAAATTTAGGGAATAGGATTCAGTTTTTCAACAGCAAAGGGCTTTGCCTTCTTTATTTATCGAAACACCACCCTAAACTTGCCATCACTGATGGTTACTTTTTTATCGCCCTTAAAATTGGCGACCGTAAAAGCAAAAGTACCTTCTACTTCGGTGTCGGTTTTTTGGGTGATTTCTACGTAGCCACCGCCGCCTTTGTTGTAGGTGAAAAATTTCTCATTGTCGGTGTTTCCTGCGCCCACAATCCAGTTGCCATGGTCTTTTCCCCCTTCAACCAAGGTGTGTTTGCCAATACCTTTGTCTTTGGACAAGAGGATATAAAAAGTACGATTTTCGGTTTTGTTGCTGTTTACTTCGCGTACACCATAAATGCCGATACGGTCAGAAAAAGTGGTGGCGTATGAATAAGCCCCCGCAATGGTGTAATCTTCTCCGTCAATTTTGCACGATAAAAAAGGCCCATCGGGTTCGACATTGTTTTTGGAGCAACTGCTTAAAAATAAGATAGATAGGATAAAGAATGACGCGGAGGCAAAATAGGTTTTCATGGGATTGAGCAATGGTTTTGAGTAAATGAATGGCCCAAATTTGAGGCTCAAAGGGTGGTTTTGAAAACCGAATGTAGTGAAGTTGGCAAAAAAAGCAGTGAAGCGGGAGACTCAAATAGGCAATGCAATCACGATGGTTGTTCCTTGTCCTTTTTCACTCAACACTTTAATCGTTCCACGGTGTTGTTCGATGATGCTATAGCAAATGGCCATGCCCAAGCCCGTACCTTCGCCGACGGGTTTGGTGGAAAAGAAAGGTTCAAAAATGCGTTTGCGGGTAGCTTCATCCATGCCACTTCCATTGTCGGTGATACGCACTTCTACCCAATTGATGGCTTTTAAGGTAATGATTTCGATAAGCCCCGTAGGAGGTGTTGCTTCAGGATGGGCACTCAAAACGGCCTGTACGGCGTTGGTGAGGATATTGAGAAATACCTGATTGAGTTTTCCTGAAAGACCGTTGATGAGTGGAATAGTACCGTAGCGTCTAGTGATTTGGCAACGGTCACGAATCTCAAAACTAAGCAAAGTGAGGGCAGCATCAATGCACTGATGAAGATCCACTTTGGTAAATTCGCCTTCTTCATGGCGGGCAAAAATCCGCAACCCTTGCACAATATCGCGGGTGCGATCTACCCCTCGTTCCACACTTGCCATGAGGGTTTGTATTTCTTGGTGGAGCTCAACAAAAGCGGGATTTTGGAGTTGTTTCGGCGGTAAGAGTTCCATCATCTCGGCCAAATCCATCTTGAGGGCTTGAACATTGTTGGCTACAAAACTGATGGGATTGTTGATTTCGTGGGCGATTCCTGCCGTAAGCTGCCCAACAGATGCCATTTTTTCGGAAAGCATCAATTGTTCTCGCATTTGATGGAGGCGCTGAAGGGTATTTTCGAGCCGAGCTTTTTGCACTTCCAATTCTGCATTTTTACGACTTAGAAGATGATTCTTTTTACGATTTTGCCACCAAGCCATTCCCACCAACAGCGCCAGTAAGGTGACTCCAACTGCTATAATAGCAGCCGTTTGTTTTTGCCATTTTTGGGTTTCCAACTCGGCTGCTAACAACTTGTTTTGCTGTTCACGTTTATCCGCTTCGTATTTCTCTTGGAGTTCGGCTACGCTTTTGGTCGTTTCTACATTGATAATCTCGGACTGAATTTTTTGAGATTTTTGACTCATCTCAAGTGCATTTTTATAGTCGCCTTTTTCTTGATATAAGCTCATATAGAGCACGTAGCTTTCTTGCTCTTTTTGTTTGGAATGAATCTTTTTCGCAATGCTTAAAGCGTCTTCAAGGTATTTTTGAGACATGGTAAACTGCCGTTTCCCCAAATAAATTCTTGATAAATTGAAGTAATCAAACCAGAGATTTACCTCATCTTTCTTACGCAAACGATACTTAACATTCTCATTCAAATAGGGTTGAGCCTCGTCATACTTTTTTTGATCAATAAGCAGCGTACTAATGTTGATGTTTACGTTGGCGATGCCCGTCGAGTCTTGAATTTTGCGTTTAATAGCCAGTGATTTTTTATAGCTGATGAAAGCACTGTCGGGCTGCTGAGTTTCGCGGTAAAAAATACCAAGATTTAGATAAAAAGAAGAGACTCGTTTGGGTTTCGTAGGTATTTGTTCGCGGAGGGTAATCGCTTTTTTTACATAATACTTCGCCTTATCGTATTGTAGAAGGTACTGAAACTGTGCTG
>JBDHXS010000530.1:0-4845 GCA_039810845.1 Runella sp.
AGAATATCATATAAAAAATATTTACTAAAAAGAGCAAATAGCGCAATCCCCCCTTCAGCCATCATAAAGTAACGGAGGTTTTGTTTTTGCGAGTTTCGATCGGCTACCCATCCCCCTCCTAAATATCCCAAACCTAATCCTGCCATAAACGCCGATACAATAAGACTTACGCTCATTGTACTCATTCCAGTGTAGAAAACCAACCACCTTTGCCAAACAATTTGGTACAACAAGGCGGAAAACCCAGAACCAAAGTAGATGAATAATAAAGAGTTACGAAAATTTTTGAGATTATTCATTAAGAAACAATAAAAGATATAGAAGTTGGGAGATTAGTTTAGGCATTTAAATATGCACTAATTCACGCTTTTCTCCAAGCTTTCAAAATTCATCATATTTTGGCGTTCTTCTTTTTTGCGGATGCCAAAATTGTAGAGAATGTTCAGACCAATACGACGGGTGTCTCCCTGACGGAAGCCCGAAGCAGAAATGCTGCCTTGTTGGAGAGTAAATCGGTTTTTGGAAGTAAAGAAAATATCGTTAGAAGAGAGGGTAACCGTTAGTTTTCGGTTGAAAAATCTTCGGTTCACATTGACATTCAACGAGCCGAAGTTACTCAGTTCATAAAACTGCAACTGTCCTTTTAGACGAACAAAACCATTGATGCTAAGGGTAGAACGAGTATCTATTTTGAGTTGGTGAAAAGTAAAAACCGACCAAGAACCACGTTGAAAGCTCAACGGTTTCCCTTCGTAAAGTCCATCATATTTGTTGTGATTGTATTGGGTACCTACCACGAAGAAATACTTCCCTCCTGGCGGAATAGCTCCTAACAATCGAAAATAAGTTTCTTGGTTTTTGCCGAGATTATCGTATGTACGGTAGGCCAAACTAGGATTTTTAGCATCCTGATACACCACATTTGTAAAAATATCACTGGTATAGTTTCGCCCTACTGCAAAAATAGGTCGATCTTCCACACTGATATTTACTTCTATATTTTGGGTAAATTGGGGACGAAGGGTCGGGTTTCCTGTTTCGTAAAGATACTGATCTAAATAGCGCGGAAACGGATTTAGGTACTCATACACAGGGCGCGTAATAGACCGACGATACACCAAATAGCCCCGTAATTCATACCCCGCAATCTTCCCCATTCGCCGACTTAAAAAGACATATGGAAACAAGTCAATCCGTCGAATATGGAAAGAAGTATCACTAGGCAAACGCTGATGACCGTTCATGGCTGTCGTTTCAAGACGTGTTCCTACTTTGAAAATGAACGCATTG
Source organism: Runella sp. (assembly GCA_039810845.1). Taxonomy (GTDB): domain Bacteria; phylum Bacteroidota; class Bacteroidia; order Cytophagales; family Spirosomataceae; genus Runella. The sequence continues at coordinate 1,291 of JBDHXS010000530.1, forward strand.
ACCGTCTTGGAAGCTTGTACATAAGCGGCATTGATGTTTTCATCGTATTCAAAGGTTCTTGTCCGAAAAGTATCAGGTTTGCGAGTCGCTCCAACTTGGCTAAAGTATTGAGTATCGTTCGTAAAACGCTGTACTGATGTTTTCAATCCCGCTTCTATGACCAATTTATGTGGGAGTTGATATTTTAAATCGGTACGAGCCGTAAAAAAATGGCGTTCACTGTTGATGTTACCATCTCCACCGATACTTGTTCTAAAAGGTTGTATGAAATTAGTACCAAATACTTGAGTACCCTTGTTTTGAAAAAAGCTGTATGACACATCAGCTGTGAGTTCGGAGCCGATAGTATCTATCTTATATTTGGCCGATATATCCTGATTAAAAGAAAAAGCACGGGTATCGTTGCGCAGTGTATTGGTATTTTCAGTAACAAGTACATTCTCACTTATCCGCTTGATTTCGTTGTCATTATCGACAAAGGATTCATATTTATTCAAAGTAATTCGGTCATCGAAGTTGATTTCCCACTTTTTGGAAGGGGTAAATCCAACTCCGAATCCTGTATAAAATGTACTGCCAGGCGTAGTCGTAAAGGAACGTTGGCTCAGGAGTGAATCCGGCGAAAAAGAACGATCTGTTTGCACTTGATCATAGGTATTTCGGTGGTTATAGTTGAGTGTAAGATAAGAAGTACGATTGCCCGTATTATTATTTATTGTTCCTCCTAAAAACTGATTTCCATAACGTCCTTGGTTCATTCCTGCGCTTAGATTTCCCGTAATACCAATTTTAACACCTTTTTTTAGGATAATATTCACTACTCCACCACTGCCACTGGCATCAAATTTGGCCGAAGGTGTACGCAATATCTCTATCTTGGAAATGCTGTTAGGAGGCAGATTTTTTAAAAGAGAAGCCACGTCGGCAGAACTCATTTTTTGCTCACGGCCATTAATGTAAACAGTGGCGGGCGTCGAGCTGCTGATATAGACATTGCCCTCTGAATCTACAAAAAGCCCAGGTATCTTTTCCATAATCTCCATCGCGCTTGTACTTGTGGCCGCAATAGGCTCAGGGTCAACTACCGTTTTATCATCTTCCTGCTGCATCAACGGCTTAGGAGCAGTTACAACCACCTCGTTCAAGGTTCGTTTGTCAGCTTCCATTACAAATGTAAACGAAGTCAGGTTATTGGTCGATAAAATATCTTTTTTGAATGTTTTAAAACCAATAGAACTTGCTTCAAGTACATATTGCTTTTCATGGATGATACTAAATTTAGCGATACCAGAAGTATCAGCGATGTTATAGAGCTTTTGGGTAGAATCTGACTGTTCTACCAGCCGTAGCGTGGCGCCTACGATGGGATTATTATTCGCATCAATAAGCCGAATTGTGATTGATTTAGTCTGAGCAAAAGAGAAAATTGATAGGAAACTCAAAAAGAAAAAAATAACGAAAGAAAGGGTTAATTTCATGTTGGCTGTAAATGCGTTTATCGTTCATCAGGGCAATCGCTATTGATTGTAATATGTGCTTGACTTCAAGCACGATAGCTACTGCCGTTGCTGCAATTGTGACCTAATCTGATTTGCTGCATTTACATCTCCTTTACGTTCATAAGCCATTGCCAAATAAGTAGCTGCGTCGCGGTTGGCTGGGTCTTGGTTCAGTACTTCGTTAAGCATAAAAATGGCGTTGTCGTTTTGATTAAGATTGATGTAGGCCACTGCCATTGTCGTCATGGCACCCAAATATTCAGGAAAAACCTCTAATGCCTTCTGACATTCCTGAAGTGCTTCATTGAATTTACCTACATTGATGTAGGCATTAGCCAAATACAATCTTACAACTTCATTTTTAGGATCTATTTGGCGTGCTTTTTCTAAAAGAGGAATAGATTCAGGAACTTTTCCTTCCTTGAGCAATTGAATCCCTTGAAAATCATCCTTACTCAACCGCTTTACCACTACGCCAATAGGCACACCATTGACTTCAATTTTATGAATAGTTCCTGTTGGGGGGAACACCTCACCGTTACGAAAATGGCTAGGTGTGAGGTGTCCTGTTAAGAATACTCCATAATCCCAATCGTGTTCTGCTCGTTGATAATAGCGACGATAGGCCATTTTCAGTTTAGGATATTCTGTAAAATAGTCTTTCAGAGGCACAAAATAATCACTGGCAATTTTAAGGCTATCTTTCTCAATATTCGGAATATTTTTCTTCATCCAATCGGCAATCTCGCGCGTACTCCCTCCAAAATAATCAGTTTCATATTTGCCAAAGGCTCCCTTCATTCCACCTGTTAACTCCTTGTAATAAGTATATTGATACGGATGATTTTTAATCATAAACCACAAAGGCAAAGCAATCAATACCGCCAATACACCTGCTAACATTTTTTGCCCAAGGTCTGAAAAACGACGAAACAGGTATTCAAACCCTACGGCAGTCAAAGCTACCAAAGGTGGATAGATAAATGTAGTATGCCGCCAACCGTTATAGAAGGCTGAATTTTTAGAAATTCCGTACATCAAGGGAAACAAGGCTACAAAGGCCGTAATCAGCAAATAACGCTGATTGAAGTGTTTACGAACAAATGGCAATATCAACACAAAAATCAACAGTCCAAACAAGAAATAGAGCGGTGTTGACACCATCATATACTTAGGCACATAGTACCATGGCAACGCAGTCGAATAGATTTTGGTCCCATCAAATAGTGTTTTGATACTAATAGGAAAATTCGTCAGTGTTTGCAGTGCAGTTAAGGGATTCTTGAACGGATTGGCCAACGCAAAGGGCCAGAAAAGAATACCAAGCAGATAGCCGCCCAGGGTAGCCGTAAAGGTCTTTAGAGCTATATTCATCAATACCTTTTTGTCTCCAAAAATCACTTGCCGTAATCCTTTTCGGAACAATATTTCTACTCCCACAAAAAAAGGCACGTATCCAACTAATGCCAAACCTGGCGCACGGCTCCCCAATCCAATACCAATGCCGACGATAACCAAAACCGTTGTCTTCCAGGTCGGTTTTGGCAACTCCTGCAAAAACTTTATTAAAAAACATACTGTCAAGATATAGCCTGCCGCGAAAGTAATGTCTTTGGGATTGTTCATCGAATCCCCAAAAATACGCGGGGAAAACAGTGCAAACACCAAAGCCAGAACGCCTGCCCGCCAGTTACCTCCCAGAAGACGCCCCGTAAGACCACACCCTACGATAATCAATACTCCCATCAATGAAAGCAAAATATGCCTCACAGTATAGGGGTCGCTTCCCGTAGTTCGGTAAATGGCCGCCGAAATCAAATCAAGCGTTGGGCCATAGCAGTACATAACCTCTCCACCGCGCGGCGCATACGACAATGCTTCTTTTTTTTGTCCCAAACTGGTGAAATAATCCAAACACAATTCGCCATAGGCTTTGTTACCCCATTCATCAGCTGTAATGCCATATTGCGTACTCAACAAAGGCATCCCAATGAGCAATAACAACGCCAATCCCCAAAATAATTTTTGGAACAACAGATTATTGACTTTGGGTATT
>JBDHXS010000531.1:0-4816 GCA_039810845.1 Runella sp.
ATTCAATATCCCAATTACGCTCGTCGATCAGCCTGATTTATTGATTATCCCATCGTTTTATTGCCAAAACAACGGCAACTTTTGGGTAGCACTGGACAATCAAAAAGTAGTGGGGACCATTGCTTTGATTGACATTGGCGATCATATGGGCGCTATCCGCAAGATGTTTGTCCACCAAGACTATCGTGGGAAAGAACTCGGCATCGCTTCCTTGCTTTTAAACGCGCTGTTGACACATGCCCAAAAACACAAAATGACAGCCATATATTTGGGAACTCTCCCAAGATTGCAGGCAGCCATGCGTTTTTACGAAAAAAATGGGTTTGTGCAGCTACCCAAGTCCACCTTGCCGCCTCAATTTCCTGCTATGACCCTTGATACAGTTTTTTACGAATACAAAATTGCTGCATGAAACCCATTTCCCTTGCTCCCGTAGTTACCATTCGTACCGATTTTCGCCCTGAAACCGACGTAGCTGCCGTATTAGAACTTCACGACACTATTTACCGTCAAGAATTTGATTTTGGCGGAGATATCTTTACACACTACGTAAGCGAAGGTTTGCAGGAATTTGTGCAACACTATAACCCGCAAAAAGACTGTGTGTGGCTTTGCGAGTTGGATGGGAAATTGGTAGGCTCACTTTTTTTGGTAAATAGAGGCGAAGCAGCCCAATTACGATATTTTTTGCTAAGCTCTGAATGTCGAGGCATGGGGCTGGGGAATCAATTGATTTGTGAGTTTATGAAATGCCTCAACGACAGAGGTTATCGTTCATGTTATCTTCTAACTGTCAAAGGTTTGTCCGAAGCAGCTCATTTGTATTTGAAGTATGGTTTTCAAGTCGTAGAAGAAGTCGCCAGTGAGGCATTTGGAATGCAGTTAGTAGAACAACGCTACGAGCTTCATTTACCTATTATTAGTCCTGCTTCTTTGTCAGATGCGACCTCACTACGCAATTTGATGGAGCAAACCTTTATTGACACATATGCTGTGTTCAATACGCCCGAAAATATGCAAAAGCACATTGCTGAACGCTTTGGGTTAGTGCAAGTTCAACAGGAGTTACAAGATGCAAATGTTCAGTACTTATTGGTAAAGCAAAACGAGCGGTTGATTGGCTTTACCAAATTAGTCAAAGACCACTCCGCCAAAGGCTTAGAAGGACAAAAAGTAGTAGAGATTGAACGGATTTACGTAGCCCGCACACACCACGGGAAAAAACTCGGGGCAAAACTCATGCAAGCCTGCTTAAATTGGAGCAAAGAGGAAGGTTTTACTACCGTTTGGTTGGGGGTATGGGAACACAATCAAAAAGCCCTCGCCTTTTACCAAAAGATGGGTTTTCAACGCTTTGGCGAACACGTCTTTGTGCTCGGTACGGAGGTACAGAATGATTTTTTGATGAAGAAGGAGATATAAACTTATTGTACCTCCAACGCATATTTTTCGTCAAACACCGTAATATACAGCGGGTAGCGATTGTCGAGTTTATTGTACGTGGCAGCCTCTTGGTTGAGTCTATTTTTGGTTACTTTTACGGCTAACGTGAGTTTTTGCTTTGCTTGAGGTTTATACGCAAAAGCAAAAGTGCGCTCTTCGTTGGGGTTTAGGTTGTTATCTGCCAATTTTTTAGCCGCAGGCCACCACTCCCATTTTTCTCCTATTCTATCCGTTTTTTTAGCAACAATCTTACCTTTTTCATCCATCAACTCAAACGAAATGCTAAAAAATCGCTCAGGGTCGCCCGAGGGTACGCGATGACCTGCAAACTCATTTTTGAGCTTGAGATGATACACAATTTCGTCGTTGAGCGAATATGATTTTTTTAATTTTGATGGATAAAACGCCAGTCCATTCAGCACCTTGGTTTTTGCTCCTTTTCGCTTAGGAATCCCCGAACCAGCAAAGTAGTGCAAATGACTGACTCGCTCTCCAAATCCTTCTACAATTTCGCGTTTTGTAGGCTCCATGTGGCAACTGATGCAGTTTTTCTTTCCATAATACGGCCCAGCTTTCCATTCATCGCCCGTCTCAAAGGTACAGACCAAAGTTGGGGTCACTACTGCGCTGGCATTGTGACAAGAAATGCAGAGTTTTTCGGACAAAAAAGCCACGTCTTTACGGGTTTTGTGGGGGGCTTTGGTGCTGCCCAGTGTACCAATCACCACGTTGTCGCGCACGTGACAACTCGCACAATTAATCCCTTCTTGTTGCAGTTTTCGGTCAAAATGGGGGTTTTTCTTTCGTACAGGCTGATAAATATCGCCGTCAATTAAGCCCGTTACGATGTATTCTTGTTGGTTTTGCAGCGGAATGTGGCAATTGATACACAAATACGGACTCGATTCTTTCTTCAATTCGGACTGAAACTGTAAATCTGTCCAAGCGTGCGAGTGCGTCGAATGTTGCCATTCTTCGTAGTGATTTTTATGACAAACACCGCATTGTTCGGCACTCAGCGACGCCAAGCCTTCGGGAATCTGCTGATGCGGCACCGCTTTCTCCCAGCTTTTGGTGAGGGGTTTTATTTCTTTTTCGGTGAGTTTTAAATACACCTGATAACCAACTACGCACCCAAAAACAAGTAGTGAAAGTACTACGATTTTCTTTTGCATGAGAACAACTATATTTTTTCACGCAAAGGCGCGAAGACACAAAGATGTAATTATTTTAGGTTTTTGCGGCGATTTCGCTGAAAATCTTCCAGCACAAAACCACCCAATCCTTGCAAATTGCTGTAATACGCCCGTCCGTTGTTGACCCGCGTAAATTCCTGCACAAATTGCTTCAAATAAGGGTCAGAAGCAATCATAAAAGTGGTAATTGGCACATCTAACCGACGGCATTGGGCAGCCAACGTAAGGGTTTTGCTCACAATCTTGCGGTCGAGGCCAAAACTATTTTTATAATACCGAATCCCTTCCTTCAAGCAAGTGGGTTTCCCATCAGTAATCATAAAAATCTGTTTGTTTTTGGTCTTACGGCGGCGCAGCAAATCCATTGCCAATTCCAAGCCAGCTACGGTATTGGTATGATAAGGCCCCACTTCCAAGTAAGGTAAATCTTTAATTTGAATCTGCCAAGCATCATTGCCAAACACAATGATGTCGAGCATATCTTTAGGATACTTGGTCTTAATGAGTTCGGCCATAGCCAATGCTACTTTTTTGGCTGGCGTGATCCGGTCTTCACCGTAGAGAATCATCGAATGACTAATATCAATCATCAAAACGGTGGCCGTATTGGTTTTTTGTTCTTTTTCTACCACCTCTAAATCATTTTCCAACAAATAAAAATCGTCGGTTCCGTGATTGATTTGAGCATTTTTGATAGATTCCGTCATGGCGATTTGCTCTAAAGAATCACCAAACTGAAAATCGCGTACATCACTGCTCAGTTCATCGCCTGTACCAGTGTAAGGTGTATGATGATTCCCTCCCGCTTTGGAACGTCTAAGTTTTCCAAAAATCTCGTCCAAAGCCGACCGACGAATACTCCGCTCACTTTTAGGCGTCATTATGACCTTTCCTTCTTCGTTTTCTTCAGTGATGTAGCCTTTGCGTTTGAGGTCTTCAAAAAAATCGCCAATGCCGTACTGGTCGTTGGTAAGGTTGTATTGACGGTCCAACTGACTCATCCACGACATCGCTTGCGAGACGTCGCCCGAGGTCATTAACAAGAGTTGTTGAAAGATATTCAGCAACTCCTCAAACTTATTTTTTCCCGTTTGCTCACTGGGTTTAAAATCCGAAAAGCGGTGACCAAGCATATTCGTATAAGGTTAGTAGTTGTTTGCTATTCCTGCGTTAGAAACGCGTTTTAAAAGGGTTCGCGTTGCAAACGCAAACCAACAAAACAAAACTGTGTATAACTTACTAACACCCAAACGCCCAGAGAAGTTTGGGGAGTTTGGTACAATCTACGAAGATTTCACGGTTTTTGCGTAATTTTGTTGAGCTTAATTTGCTTTCTTATTATTCACAACAATATGTCAAACACCGCAGTATCCTCTTCCCTTCAAGATGTTTATGACCAACAGTACGCCAACTCTGATGCGCTTTGGCGCGAGATAGGGGCGCGGCAAAAAGCCGAGGACATCATCAAACTATGCCAAAAACATAACTTTAAGAAGGTGTTAGATGTAGGGGCTGGCGACGGGGCTGTGTTGCAAGAATTAGACCAACGAAAGTTTACGGAGCATCTGTCCGCCGTTGAAATTTCAGGGAGCGGTATTGAGAAAATCAACCAACGTAACCTGCAATCACTCAAAGAGGTCAAATTGTTTGATGGTTACACTATTCCGTATGGCGAAAAAGAGTTTTCGTTAGCTACTTGCTCGCACGTTGTTGAACACGTCGAACATCCACGCTTGCTATTGCGCGAGATTGCTCGCGTGTCGGAGTATCAGTTTTTTGAAGTACCGATTGATTTCAGCTTGTTTGTTGATAAGAAGATAGAGCATTTTCTGTCTTATGGTCACATCAACATTTATACCCCTGCCTTGTTTAAATTTTTACTCAAATCGGAAGGATTTGAAGTACTCGACGAACTTTTTCTATTTTTTAGTGATGAGGTTGTGTCTTACATAATGAAAGACTGGAAACAAAGGTTAGTTTACAAAACCAAGGCCTTTTTGCTCAACAATTCACCCCTGCGCCAAGTAAAACCTAATGCCTATGCGGTGCTATGCCGCCATAAGGGAGAAGGAGTGAAGATATTCTGATTGCTAAAAAGCAAAAAGAGTGAGAAACGAACCCGCTTCTCACTCCTCATTTCTAAAAGCTAATTTAGCTTACGCTTTTTCTCCACAAAA
>JBDHXS010000532.1:0-4814 GCA_039810845.1 Runella sp.
AGGGGAAGTCTTTTGGAAGGTCTGTCGTAAAGTTGCTCGGAATAGTACCGTTTAAGCCAGGCAAACCAATCAACCGAACGCCGTATTGTGAGGGGGCTTGCTGGTCGGTTTTGTTCATCTCACCCACCAAATAAATGTTCAAGTTTTTAGTCGGATTGATATCAAGACCCGCCCGTAAAGCCCATACGTTGCCATTATCTACTCTTCCTACAAGTGCTCCACCGTCTCTAAAACCATCGTGTTTATCAAGCATACCTGCCACCCGAATGGCAGCGATTTTGCCCAAAGGTAAATTGACTGCACCATTAAGTTTCAGGTAATTGTAGTTTCCGTAGCTTGCCCCAATATTTACTTCTCGGCTGTTCGTAGGCTTTTTGGCGATGATATTGACCGAACCCGCCGTAGCATTTCTACCATAGAGTGTCCCTTGTGGGCCTTTTAGCACTTCAACTCGGTCTAAATCGAACATGGCGGCATTGAGAGCAACTGGACGGTTGATAAACTCTCCGTCTATGCCAATCGTAACGGCCTGGTCGGATAGCTCGGCCGCACCGTCGTTGCTACCTACCCCACGAATATTTACCTGATTAAAGATAGTATTCTGAACAATGTTTAAGCTTGGAGCAATGTTTTGCAATTGAAGTAAATCTGCAACCCCCTGTTTTTGAATATCTTTTCCACGCACCAAATCCAACGTTATTGGTACTCTCTGTGCCGAAACCGAGCGGTTTTCGGCCGTTACTACTACCTCTTCGAGGCTCTCGGCAGCGTCTTGGAGCGTTACATTTAGTTGGGTTTGGTCGCCCACCGCTATTTCTTGTAACTGGTAACCCAAAAAGGAGAATATAAGAGTCTGATTTTTGCGTACATCAATACTGTACTGTCCGTCTTTGTCAGTCGTTGTTCCTTTGGTAGTTCCTTTTATCACAATATTTACGCCTGGAAGTGTCTCTCCTTTGACAGAAGTCACTTTTCCCGTAATTGTCTGCGCTACGACGCTTACCGTAGAACAGCCAATGAAAAACAGTAAAAGCAGGGCGTTTTGCCAATAAAGTTGGCCAAGAATGGGTTTTTTCATACTTTTGGTTGGTTTAAAATTTTGAACAAAATGAGTTTTGATTAAAAAAATCGAAGCAGAAACCAAACCGTCTTTATTCGCAGTAAAGGCGGTTTTTTATTGTTTTTTCTTCATTGACTTTTTTAATGAATTAATTGTACAAAAGTACCAAGCCAAAAATTACAAGTTTATATCAAGATTATGCTATTAACTATCATTATCAATCCATTTTACAAAAAAAACGTTGCCAATGCTAAAAAACACTGACAACGTCTAATATATTTAATACAGTAAGAGTTTGGAGTTATCTTCTCGCAGCCCTAATATGCTCCGCCACGCCAATCATGGTATCAATGTAAATCTCTTTTTCGTTTTCTTTCAGATACTTAAGTAATTCACGATGGGCAGGTAGTGAGACATTTAGTGAATGTTCTCCCCCTACACCGTGAAATAAAAAAACGAGCAGCTTTCCCTCGCTTTGGGCTTTTTTTACGAGATTGATGAGTTGTTCGCCCGTTTCACCATTGATCATATACGAATCAAAATCGTAGGGATTGATTTCTTCCACTTTCTGCATACGGGCACGTACGGCACGGGCGCCTGCAAGGTCGTTTTTGAGTTCGTTCATAAACTCCACACCGCCCACCTTGGTATCGCCACAGGTAAAGGCAAAAGTCCGCTGCTTTTTCCCATCCACTGATTCGAGTAGGGTATTGGTCAGGCGGATTTCGTCGGTGATGCGTTTGAGGGTATATTTGCTAAGGTCGTTTTCGGGATTCACCCACGACCGCCCAGGGAGTGATGCATCACAAGGATGAAACAGCGTATGATTTCCCAATTCGTGACCACGTTCGGCGGCACGTTTCCATTCGTTCATTCGATTTTTAAACCCTGGAAAAGCGCCTGCTATATAAAATGTCCCTTTCAAACTTAGAGAATCGAGTAGCGTAATAGCGTGGTCGAGGTGGACATTGAGGGCATCGTCGTAGGTGAGTACTACGGCGCATTTTTTGCCTTTCCAAGGCTTGGTTTCGTCTAAAATTTCGCCGTCGGTTCGGAAGGGTGAGGCGGGCAACCCATCTACATTGATAAGATTGGGATTAATGGGATTGTCGGCCCAAGCGTATCGTACGTATTTCGGGTTTTTGACTTCATTTGACGAGACAATAATTTTATTGTTTTCAATTTTAGCATCTGCCCACACAAACTTTTTATCGAAACCAGCCACCGAAAAATCACTTAATTTCTCTCCATCGTTGGTCGAAAGTCCTTTACCGATGTGGTCAAATTCGAGAGTAATTCTTTCGTTTTCAATGAGTTGTTTTTTTAATATAGGCCCAGATGATTCTACTTTTTCCCCATAAATCAGCTTGGATGCTGCTATTGCTAACCTATCGCCTACACTTTTTTTATTATCGGGATGAATGTCATTCCATTCTCCTAAATCAATGGCTACTGCCAAAGCCGTATTGGGCGATTTTTGAGCAGCGTGGAGTTGCGCCTCACGCAGTCGTGCCCAATCACTTTCAGAGGGTAAGTAGTTGTAATCCATGAAATTAGGCAACTGAACAAACAAAAATGGCAAGTTCGGATTCCTGAAATTCTGCCTTAAATTATTAATTTGAGCTATCTGTAAAGCTTCGTATTCGGCTGGTCTGCCTGCATTTGACTCCCCCTGATACCACAATATGCCTTTAATAGTAAGGTTTTCGGCAGGAGCCACCATCGCATTATACAAAGCCGTTGGTTGGTTTTGTGCGACGACACCGCCGCCGAAACCAACGTTTCGAGGACGATAAACTTCTCCTACTTTGTACTCCCAAGTGCCTTTTAGGTCGAGTGTTTGGCCATTTGCCTCAATCATATAGGGTTTGTCGGGAACAAAACCGCCTTTACCAGCCATATTGCTTACCTTGATGACAAACAAATTGTTACCCTCCTTCAAAATCCCTTGCTGTAAATTGTAACGTCGTTGTGGATATTGATACGTAGTTTGTGCTACTTTCGCTCCGTTGATGTACAATTCATCGGCATCCACAATCCTGCCTAAGTGTACTTTGGCAGTGCTTTCGGTCATGTTTTTGGGAATATTGATTTCTTTTTTGTACCAAACTGTACCATTCAAATCTTTCAAACCTTGGTCTTCCCAATAACCTGGGATGTTGATGGGTCGCCAATGCTGCGACTTTGAATCGGGCGAAAACCATTTTTCAGCCATTCCCAAATCAATTGATGCGTTTCTTGGCGTAGCATTTGCGAAATTGGGGCGATTGGCACGATTGACCGAAGCGGTGTCTTTATTTTTGGCAATTGTTTTAACTAATTCAGGGAAATGCTGAAAACCCGATTCCGAAATCCATGCTTCAATGGGTGTGCCACCTACGCTGGCATTGATGAGTCCAATAGGAACTTTGTATTTTTCATAAATATTTCGAGCAAAAAAATAGGCAACCGCAGAGAACCGCCCGACGTCTTTGGGAGTGGCAGATTTCCAAGCTACCGCATCGCTTAAATCGTCTTGTTTTCCGACCAAATTTGTTCGAGTTGGAATAAATAAATGTCTGATGTCGGGGTAATTGGCCGTTTCGATGTCTTTGGCATAGGTGATGTTGTGAATGTCCATTTGATGCACCATATTGGATTGCCCAATACACAAAAACACATCGCCAAATACGATGTTTTTGATGGCAACTTCATTCTTGCCTTTCAGTAACAATTCGTAACCCGTTCCCGCAGGCTGTGGCGGAAGCATCAGTTCCCATTTTCCATCATCTGAGGTGGTCGTTTTAAATTTCTTTTTATTGAAACTAAGTTCGATTTTCTCTTTTGGTGAAGCCCACCCCCAAATTTTGATGGGTTGGTCACGCTGCAACACAATATTATCCCCAATGAGTTTGGGAAGTCGGATTTGCGCTTGGGTAGCGGCAGAAATTATAAACAGGAGAGCAATAGTTTTAAGAACCTTCATTTAGGGTTGTAATTGGGTCAAAATGACTAATAGTCAATTATTTGTTGAATTAAAAGGCAAGTGCTACTTGGTATCTTTCGTTAATGTATTTTTCCAACGCTGTTATCGCTGTTTCAAAATTCTGTGGGCTTCTTAAATGGCTGTACGGCGGGGTTTCTACGCCTGTTCCTGTAAAGTAAGGCTGCAAAATTGCCTTATGCTTTTGGATATAAGCGCCCATCATTGTTGGGTTGAAATCTTTTTGAATAAACTCCTTTACTGCGGATTTGTAGTACGCAAAATACGCTGGGTCATCTACAATATATCGTATCAAAGGCCATTGACTGGTCACTTCTTTCATGTCCATACTGAGGGAAAACCTCGAATTGTTGGAGCCACCCCGCATCTGAAAAGAGAGGTTGAGGTCGTAGGGAATCCAATGTAAGACGCCGTCGGTATTGGCTATGTAATAATTATGGGCGAGGACCCCATAAGAATCCCAATTGCCAACGGTATTGTTGACGGCTAAATACCTCAAAAACTCTTTGACATCAAATATGGCTTCCAAGTCTTTCTTCCATTGGGCATTGTCGCTTACCCGCAGAGGGCTATTGATAAGGGTTATGAGTTGTTTGATGTCTGAATAATCGGCCAGTGTTTGATTATTTTGTTTTTCGATTTGATTGGTTAAAAACTGCTGTAAATTAGACTCAGGTTTATATACATTGCCTACTTTTTTGCCGCTTTGTGCCTCAACCATGTGTTCTTCTACGATTTCAATGTCCTGATAGATACCGCAATTTTTTAGCC
>JBDHXS010000533.1:0-4810 GCA_039810845.1 Runella sp.
CACGTTTATTCACCTTGGTGGCTCAACGATAAAAAATTGGATTTTCCGCGTGGTTATCACATTGAATATGGCGGAGGAATGGGTATGCCGAGCTACGGTTTTGGGTTTGGCATGGAAAATATGAATGGTAAATACCCTACCAAAGATGGGAAAATGAAACCTGCGGGTGGTTATGGCCTATCTTTGAAGGAAGATTATCGTCATTTTTATGGGTCTAATTTTGGCATGTCTGGCCGGGGAGAGGCTATTGCTCGTGAGGATAATTTCTGTGAAATTGACCCCAACGTAGTTGATAAGTACGGTATTCCTGTTTTGCGTTTTCAATACACTTGGTCGGAACACGAAATCAAACAGGCCAAGCACATGCAGGATACTTTTGAGGAGTTGATCATTGCTATGGGAGGTATTCCAACAGGCCCCAAACCTGGCCCCGAAACTAACTACGGTTTAGCAGCCCCAGGGCGAATTATTCACGAGGTAGGAACGACACGCATGGGCGACGACCCTTCGAAATCAGTAACCAACCGTTATAGCCAATTGCACGATTCTCGCAACGTGTTTGTGGTGGACGCAGGTACGTTTGTATCGCAGGCCGACAAAAATCCTACTTGGACGATTTTGGCGCTGTCTATGCGTGCCTCAGAATACATTATTGACCAACGTAAAAAAGCAAACCTATGAAACGCAGAGATACGCTAAAAGCCTTGTCGTTGGGTACAATTACGGCGACAATCGCAGGTACAGAAGCCCACGCAGACGTACCCAAAAAGCCTGCTGCACCACCGTCATTATCAGATTTCAAAAACGGAAAAAGTGCAGCAGAACTGGCTCGTGATGCCAAAATAGCTACTGAGACATTTTTTAATGCGCACGAAATGCAAACCATTCGACTATTAGCTGATTTTATTATTCCTGCCGATGGTCAATTTGGAGGTGCTACCGAAGCTAAAGTAGCAGAGTTTATTGGATTTATCGTCAAAGATATGCCGCAGCACCAAACACCTATGCGCGGAGGGTTGAAATGGTTAGATACACAGTGTTCAAAACAATTTGGAAAGAAATTTGTGGCTTGTACCAAAGCGCAACAAATTGAGATGTTAGATCAAATCGCGTATCCTCAGCAAGCTAAGCCTGAAATGAGCCAAGGCGTAGCCTTTTTTAATTTGATGCGTAATTTAACTGCTACGGGCTACTTTACTACAGAGATAGGATTTAAATACTTAGGCTATGTAGGTAATCGCCCCAATGCTTGGGATGGTGTACCTTCAGAGGTTTTACAGAAATATAAATTGAGTTACGATTCATAGACAATTCTCATAAATCGTATGATTTTTCGATAGCGGACACAATTTTTGTGCCGCTATTTTGTTATTTTTATGGAAAAGGCTCAAAAAATGCAGTTTTGGGGAATATTTTACCGTAAAAAAACTTCAATTATTCTGTCGCTTTTGAACTTCAAGAGAGCGAAGCGGTTGTTTTGTTTTTGCCTTTTCTTTAGCATTTCTTCTTTGGTATTAGCTCAGCAAATTAACGATAATCAATGTGAAAACTACCCAGGTACTGGGACGGGAGGATTAGATGTGACCAATGAAGTAGGATGTGCTTCTTTAATAGTTAAAGTTCGGAACAATCAAAATGGCTCTACCAAAAGCCGATATATTTATGATTATAGGGGAGGTAGCCCTACCGCACAATCTTATAAACCTGATACTGCTACAAGTTTTACTTATACTAAGCCAGGGCTTTATATTATTATGCAGTTGTCCGAAAGTTCTATAGGGCAGCCTCAAAGAGCTTGTAGGAGGGTTACTGTGCAAGATCCAAGCCCCCCGACTTTCCGAATTTTGCCTTGTGCTAATGGTAAAGTTACACTTACTATTACTAATCACGACCTTGTACCATACGAAGAATACATTATTGAATGGGGAGATGGCAATGTCACAATTATCAATAGATTGAATTTGTCGGCTCAGTATCAATACAATAACCTGTCGCCCAAACAAATCACGGTTCAAGGGCGTCATAGCGTTAGTAGGTGTGGTGGAAAAAGCTCACGAGTGGTGTCGTTAGAAGTCAGC
Organism: Runella sp.; assembly: GCA_039810845.1. Classification (GTDB taxonomy): domain Bacteria; phylum Bacteroidota; class Bacteroidia; order Cytophagales; family Spirosomataceae; genus Runella. Next base: position 2,079 of record JBDHXS010000533.1, read on the forward strand.
TCTCAGCCAGCTACTTTAGCTAAATTAGAAATACTCGATGCCACAACAGCAGAGCTGACAGTGGAAAATCCTAATCTTTTCGATTTAGAATTGCATCGTCAGGATGGAACTGGACAATTCCAAACGACGGGAAAGATTCTGAAAAATGCCGATGAAAAAGTAAAAGTACTGATTGATACCAACAAGATATTTTGCTATAAACTCAAGCCCCGCGATAGCTGTATCGCTTCTTTAGAGTCTAATGTTTTGTGTGTTACTTTCCTTAAAGTGACTCCTGATATTGAATACAATACGATTGGACTTGTACCTTATCGCTATCCCGCAGAGATTACTAAAATGACTGTTTTTCGGAACAGTGTGCCTTGGTGGAGTCCAGGTTTTACGGACTTGTTTCGGGTAGATGATAAAGCCGAATGTGGCAAACAAAGTTGTTATCGTTTACAATTAGAGACCAAAAGCGGAACAGTTCTATCCAATACTGTCTGCTCTAATCCACCGCCAGCATTGTGTGTTGATTTAAGCAATGTACATGTTCCAGATGTTTTTACGCCTAATGGTGATGGTATCAACGACTTTTTTGAAGTAAAAGGAGATGCCAGTAGCGAGATACAAGTATTGATTTATGACCGTTGGGGCACACCCATTTTTCATAATAGCCTAAATGTTCGTCATTGGAATGGTGTCATCAATGGCCAACCTGCGCCTTCTGGGCCGTATTTCTATCGTATTAGCGTTACTGATAAAATCGGTCGTAGTTTTGTCAAACGCGGAACTGTTGCCATACTTCGCTAAGAATAAACTCATCAAACTCAGTTGTCTCGAATTTTACCTGAATAGGCCAATAATAAAACCGACTACTTTCTAACGACATCTGTTGTAAAATAGGCTTGATTTTTACCCAATCTTTTTCAGTTGTAAGAATGGGACACTCATTTGACATCTTGGCCCATTTATACACTTCTTCTTCTGTGAAAGCGTGGTGGTCGCCCATGGCCGAATGGCCTGCTAAAGTGAAAAAACGAGATGCAGCTCCCTCAAAAGTGAGTGGTTGGGCTATCCCTGATACCAACCAACAGGTTGAATTATATGCTAAATCAGAAAGGGATTCAAAATAAGGTATAGGGGGAGCATAATCAAAAGCTGAAAAGAAAATGGGTGTTTTGGGTTGCGTAAAATGCTCTATTTTGGCTATGATGAGTAATTTTTCTTCTTTAGTGAACTCGGGGCATTTGGTGACAATCACGGCTTGTGCACGCTTTGCCCCTTGTTTCGACTCTCGTAACAGCCCTCTTGGAAGGAGATAGTCTTGGTAAAATAAACGCCCATAATCGGTCAATAACAAATTGAGGTGTGGGGTGATAGCACGGTGCTGAAAAGCATCGTCCAGTAATATAATTTGAGTGTTTGGTGTTCTATCTTCTATTTTTTGTAATCCCTCGGTACGCTTTTCGCATACATAAACGGGAATATTTTCCCCGAACTTTTTATATAATTGAAGTGGCTCATCGCCTATCTCACTGGCAGTGGAGTGGCTATTTGCCTGACCAAACCCTTTGGTTTTACGACCATAACCACGACTCAAGATGGCTAATTGAAAATGAGTGCTTAGTAAATGTACTACATACTCAATGTGTGGAGTTTTGCCCGTTCCACCTACTGTCAAATTCCCAATATTGATGGTGTAAATGGATGATCGATATACTTTTTTAAAGCCCTTACTATATAAGTAATTGCGCAAGTATGTAACGAAACCATAAAGCAAACTTAGAGGCCAAAGTATCCATCTCAAGCCATTAGATAACTTTCTTAACATTTTCTTAAACTGACTTTGGCAAAGTAAGGTATTTTTCTCTAAATTGTGCGCTTCCTTACCCCAAACAGTCAATTGCCAATGCCCCTACAAATTCATTATCAGCCATATAAATTGAATTTTCGGTTTGAAGCGGGGACCTCACGAGGCGTTTTGACAGAAAAAACGACATGGCTCATTAAAATTTATGATGATAGCCAGCCAATGTTGGTTGGAATGGGAGAATGCGGACCATTGAAGGGGTTAAGTATTGATGACCGACCTGATTTTGAGGATAATTTGCAGCAATTTTGTCAAAATTTTAATCGCCTCGATCTCGAAATTTATAGTTGGAATATTCCTATTATCTTGGATCAACTTATTGGGAATCAGTGGCCTTCAATACGATTTGGATTCGAGTCTGCGATGCTTGACTACCTGCATGGGTGCAAAAGAGTACTTTTCCCAAACGATTTTGTAAGTAATAAACGTTTGATTCCCATCAATGGGTTAGTATGGATGGGTAGCCAAGATTTTATGCTAAAGCAAGTAGAGGAAAAAATCGCGGCGGGTTTTGATACAATAAAATTGAAAATTGGAGCCATTGATTTTGAACAAGAATGTGTCATTTTGTCACATATTCGACGTCGTTTTTCTAAGCAGGAAATTACATTAAGAGTTGATGCCAATGGCGCTTTTGATGAAACAAATGTATATGAACGACTTCAGCGGCTTGCCGAATTTGATATTCACTCAATTGAACAACCTATTCAGCCAAGGCAACCAGAACTCATGGCTGAGTTATGCGAAACATCACCCATTCCTGTTGCGCTTGATGAAGAGCTGATTGGCAGTTATGATTATGCAGCCAAACGTCGCCTATTAAAAAATCTAAAACCGCAATATGTTATTTTAAAACTAAGGTTTTTGGGGGGTTTTGATT
>JBDHXS010000534.1:0-4802 GCA_039810845.1 Runella sp.
AATGGGAAGCAGCACTTTTGGCCAAAGGAGCTACCCAAATGCAGTACCTAAAAAAATTGATATTGAGCAAACCCTACTTTGAGCGGGTTCCCGACCAAAGCCTCATCGCAGGTGAAATCGGCAATAAATACGACCGCTTGAGTGCGACTCGCGGCAAAAGATATGCGTTTATTTACACCTACAATGGACGAAACATCCCTGTGGCCATGGGCAAAATTGAAGGCAAAAATGTAAAGGCATCTTGGTTCGACCCGCGTACGGGAACAAACCAACCCATAGGTACTTATCCCAACCAAGGAACGCAAGCGTTTGACCCTCCTGGCGAGAGAAAAGATGGCAATGATTGGGTATTGGTCTTAGAAGCTTTGTAAGAAAACCTTAGAACACGGAGTATCAAAAAGTTAAACACGGAGTTGCACTCCTATTATTTTCTGTAAGGCTCTCATTATCATTACTCTGAGAACCCCTGTGTCTATCAATTCAACCTACGAAATGAAACCTTTAAAAACGCTCTTATTTTTTTCCTTATTGGCCTCTTTCGCGCAAGCTCAACAGTCGACGTGGATATGGTATCCTGGTGATTTTGAAATCAATTTAGCCAACAAAATGCAAAATCGCCGTACCGAACGAGGTTCTTATTTGTTGCCTTTTTGGAAAATGGATGCCCATTATGTAGTTATGAATTTTCACAAAACCGTGACCTTATCTCAAGCTGAAGAAGTTGATTTTTTTGTGGAAGGTGAAATTGCGAATGTGCAAGTGAGTGGTAAAAACTTGGGCAACCCCCATAAATTTATAGTGCCCGCTGGCAAGCAGACCATCGCTATTAAAGTCTATAGTCAGGCTACCGTACCTGCGATTTTTATCAAAGGAAAAACAATCGTGTCTGACGGTTCGTGGAAAGTCACGAATGAAGATAAAGAATGGATTGACGAAACGGGCAAAGCTTCAGACGGTTCGGGTACGGTATGGATGCAAGCAGGTAGTTGGGATTTGAACAATCCTTTGGTAAAACCCTCCGCTTTCAAGCTCCCGACGACACTACACAAACCCACCGACTTAAAACGCGAAGGCAACACGCTTTTTGCAGATTTTGGCAAAGAAACCTTTGGATTTTTGACCCTTAGAGGTGTAAAAGGGAGTGGGAAAATCAACATTTACTACGGCGAATCGAAAGAAGAAGCGCTTTCCATCACCGACACAGAAACCACTGATTTGGTTGAAATCAATACCAACACGCCCAAAGATACCACCATGTTGCTGTCGAAAGCGTTTCGTTTTGTCAACATCGTTCCCAGCGGCAACGTCAACATCGAAAACGTAGAAATGCAGTACGAATACGCTGAAGTGGTTGACAAAGGCTCTTTCCGCTGCAACGACGACCTCATCAATCGTATTTATGACGTGTCGAAATACACCATGCACCTCAACACCCGCGAGTTTTTTATTGACGGTATCAAGCGCGACCGCTGGGTGTGGAGTGGAGATGCATACCAAAGTTATTTGATGAACTACTACTTGTTTTTCGATTCGCCTACTGTGACTCGTACCTTGTTGGCCTTACGCGGCAAAGACCCCGTCACAGCTCACTTGAACACCATTATGGATTATACATTTTACTGGTTTTTAGGCATTTACGACTACTATTTATACACGGGCGACAAGGCATTTATCCAGCAATTGTACCCAAGAATGCAAAGTTTGATGGAGTTTTGTTTGGCACGTCGCAACAAAAATGGCCTCATGCAAGGATTAGCAGGCGACTGGGTGTTTATTGATTGGGCCGACGGGTTGAGCAAAAAAGGGGAAGTGAGTTTTGAACAGTTACTTCTCTGCCGCAGTCTCGAAACCATGGCTATCTGCGCTGACCTTGCCAACGACAAAACAAGTAGCACCAACTACCTACGCCTCCACAAAGACCTCAAAATCAAGCTCTTTAACTGGTATTGGAACAACCAAAAACAAGCCCTCGTCCACAGCCGAGTAGATGGCAAGCAAACCGACAACGTGACACGCTATGCCAATATGTTCGGGATTTTCTTCAACTATTTCAACGAAGCCCAAAAACAGGGAGTCAAGAAAAACGTTTTATTGAACGACAAAATCCAGAAAATCACCACCCCTTACATGCGTTTTTACGAACTCGAAGCCTTGTGCGCGATGGGCGAACAACCCTACGTTTTGAATGAAATGAAGCAGTATTGGGGCGACATGCTCAAGTTGGGAGCCACTTCGTTTTGGGAAGAATACAACCCCCAAAAGAGCGGTGCAGAGCACTATGCCATGTACGGTCGTAAGTTTGGGAAAAGCCTCTGCCACGCCTGGGGAGCCAGCCCGATTTACCTTTTAGGCAAGTACTATTTGGGCGTAAAACCTACCTCAGCGGGCTATCAAACCTACGAAGTAGAGCCGACTTTGGGTGGATTAGAGTGGATGGAAGGCGAAGTACCGACCCCTCATGGAAATGTAACCATGAAAATGTCAAAAACCAACCTAACCCTCAAAACGCCAACCAACGGAAAAGGGACGTTGGTTCTCAAAAGCAAGAACAAACCCACAGTTTCCAACGCAACCGTTACTGACAAAGGCAATGGACGCTACGAACTAACCCTAAATCCTAACTCGGAGTATAATGTTAGTTTTTGATTATCAGATAATTAAAATTGGAACGCAGATAAAGTTGTTTATAAAACCCCTCCTTCGCAATACTTAAACGAATCCCCTATTGGGGGGCGCCGTGGTTGAGCCAAGCGGGGGACTAAATTTCACAAACATGAAAAATTTCTTTTTAACCAGCGCATTCATCGCCCCCGTGGTCTTTGCCGTAGCCCAAAACAAAGGCATCACCAACACCACCCATAGCCCTTATGCCAAGGTTTATTCGCCCAACATCACCGACGTTCGCTGGACGGGCGGCTTTTGGGGCGACCGCTTTCGGGTAGCCAAAGAAACCATGGTGCCTCAGCTTTGGAAAACCTATACCGACCCCAATATCAGCCATTCGTTTCGGAATTTTGAAATAGCGGCAGGGTTGGAAACGGGCAATTTTAAAGGCCCATCGTTTCACGACGGCGATTTTTATAAGACGTTTGAGGCCGTGGCGAGTTTGTACGCTTCCACCAAAGATCCCGAACTGGACGCCCTCATGGAAAAAGCCATTGCCGTGATGGCCAAGGCACAACGAGAAGATGGCTATATTTATACCAAAGCTATTATTGAACAAAAGAAAACGGGCAGCACAAAGCTGTTTGACGATAAACTGAGTTTTGAAGCCTATAATTTTGGCCACTTGATGACGGCGGCCTGCGTACACCACCGCGCGACGGGAAAAACCAACCTCCTCGATATTGCCAAGAAATCGGCCGATTTCTTGATTGGTTTTTACAAAGTCGCCACGCCCGAACAAGCCCGCAACGCCCTGTGCCCCGCGCACTACATGGGCTTGACGGAGCTATACCGCACCACCAACGAAAAGAAATACTTGGAGCTGGTGAAGTACCTTATCAACATCAAAGGCACCACCGAAGGCACCGACGACAACCAAGACCGCATTCCGTTTCGTCAGCAAACGGTGGCCATGGGGCACGCCGTGCGCGGTACGTACCTTTACGCGGGCGTCGCCGATGTGTATGCCGAAACGGGCGAAGATTCGTTGATGCGTTCGTTGAATTTGATTTGGGACAATCTCACCCAGCGCAAAATGTACGTTACGGGGGCTTGCGGGGCGCTGTTTGACGGTGTGTCACCCTACGGAACTTCGTACAAACCCAACGACGTCCAAAAAACGCACCAAGCCTTTGGCCGCGACTACCAACTGCCCAACGTCAGTGCTCACAACGAAACCTGCGCCAACATCGGCAACATCTTGTTCAACTGGCGGATGTTTACCCTCACGGGCGATGCCCGCTACACCGACGTGGTGGAATTGGCGTTGTACAACAGCGTGTTGTCGGGCATTAGTCTTTCGGGCGATAAATTCTTTTATACCAACCCTTTAGCAGCCTCCAACGATTTTCCGTACCAACTCCGCTGGATGGGTGGACGTATTCCTTACATCCGTATTTCCAATTGTTGCCCGCCCAACACGGTGCGCACCATCACCGAGGTAAGCGACTACGCTTACAGCCTCAGCGACAACGCCGTTTGGTGCAACCTCTATGGCAGCAGTCAGCTACAAACAACCCTCCAAAACGGCCAAGCCATCGCCCTGCGCCAAGAGAGCAACTATCCGTGGGACGGCAACGTAAAAATCACGGTGGAGCAGTTGCCCACCAGCAGCTTTGGACTCAAATTGCGCTTGCCAAGCTGGTGTTCGGAGGCAAAATTGTTCATCAACGGCAAAGTCACTCCTTACACCAACGACCGTGGCTACGTGACCATCGAACGCGCTTGGAAAAAAGGAGACGTGGTGACGTGGAACATGGCCATGCCGACGGAACTGTTGGAATCAAACCCCTTGGTGGAAGAAAACCGCAACCAAGTGGCGGTGAAGCGTGGGCCGATGGTGTATTGTTTGGAATCGCCCGACATGCCCGCTGCTACCCGCGTTTTTGACGTGGCCCTTCCCAGCACCGCCGCTTTCAAGCCCGTGACGACGAAGTTGGATAACACGACTTTGACAGCTTTAGAAACCAACGGCCTGTTAATCAACGACAAAAACTGGGACAAGCAACTTTACCGCCCCCTTTCCCAAGCCAAGAAAACCATCCCCCTCAAGCTCATCCCCTACTACGCCTGGGCCAACCGAGGCCCATCGGAAATGACGATTTGGGTGCCTGTGGTGCGGTAGGTTAAGCTTAAAA
>JBDHXS010000535.1:0-4798 GCA_039810845.1 Runella sp.
TGGGGGAATTACCCCCGCCATGAAAGTGGCACGACTCGGCGAATGGTTTAACATCAAAACGGCTTGGCATGGCCCCGGAGACGTTTCACCCGTAGGACACTCCGCACATGCACACATTGATTTGGCTGTCTGGAATTTTGGAATTCAGGAAGCTGTCTCGTTCAACGAAAAAACACTGTCGGTATTTTCAGGCTGCCCAACCATGAAAGATGGGTATATGTCTGTCAACGAAGTACCTGGCATTGGGGTGGATATCAATGAAAAAGAAGCCGCTAAATACCCTATCGCGACCAAATCCAACTGGCAGGTGCGGAAGTTTGACGGAACGATTATACGGCCTTAAATATAACGTAAAAAGAGTATCAACTGGTAAAGTCATATTTTTGATGGAAGTAAAAGAAAAGGCCAAATTACGACTGAGCTGATTGAGGCCGAATTGCATATACCCGATGCCCAGCATGGGGTTCCTAGTAACATGCGGGCGTTTGATGTGCGCAGTGTCCCTCTCGTAACAGCAGGTGAATTTGTAATACCAATTACAGATAATATCAAAGGAAAACAATATATTGCTATCGCAGCTGGAGGCCCCGATACAATTTAAAACCTAACAGTAAATAGGTGGTATTTGCGCTGCTATAATTTTTTGATAACAAATTCCCATTACAACCCATTTATCTTAATGAATACAACCCCATTTTCGTGGCATTTATTTCAAAAAGCACCTATTGTTGGTATCATCCGAGGTCTTACGATGAATGAACTGTCTCACATTCTGCCCATTTATCGCGAAGCAGGACTTACGACCATCGAAATTACTATGAATACCCCTGATGCTGTAAAAATGATACGCTATGCCGTTGAAAATGAGCAACAAGGCTTAAATATTGGTGCCGGAACAGTATGTACGAAAGACGACCTAAAAAAGGCAATGGAAGCAGGAGCACAATTTATTGTGACACCGATTCTTGATAAGAAAGTAGTCAAGGCATGCCTCAAAAAAGAAACTCCCATCTTTCCAGGAGCGTTTACACCTTCTGAGATTTATAAGGCGTGGAGCTTGGGGGCGAGCATGGTAAAGGTATTTCCAGCTACACAAATGGGGCCATCGTATATCAAAGAAGTAAAAGCCCCGTTGAACCAATTGAAATTGTTACCCACAGGAGGCGTGAGTTTGGACAACATGGCCGAGTTTTTCAATGCTGGTGCCGATGGCGTGGGAATGGGTGGACAACTTTTAGATAAAAATTAGATTCAGGAAAAAGAGTGGGCGCAGCTCAAAGCACATTTTTCACAATTTACCAAACAACTTGCCCGCCGATGAGCACCCCGAAAATCAAAAATTACCGCTGGCTGATAGTGGTATTAGTTTTACTGCCACTATCATCAATTACCCATTTGCTGACCAGAAAATTCAAAATACTGAAATTGATAGCGCTGGATTAAAACGCTCAAAATCAACACTTAACCTCTGATGACAACTATTGACCAAACCATAAGTAATCATTTAGAAACCAACATTTTTCCCGTTTACTTCAATACTTGCCGTTGGTTTGCGGGAAAAGCCCGAGCGCAAAGAGGATTTAAAATTCAAAACGCTTTATCCGTAGGCCAAGCGCAGATTTTGATTGTAGAAGCCCTCTACCACGACGGCCCATCGGAGTTCTATCAACTGCCTCTTACGCAACTACCTGCCGACGTAGAAATCCCCGAAAAAGGCATTCTCGAAAAAACCGAAAGCCATCAAATCATTGATGCAATTTATGACGAAGGGTTTAGAAATGAACTCTACAAAAACATTTTTTCGGCGCACACTCTGCACTCTGCACTTTACACTTTGCACTTCCAAAAAGGTCGCGGCCTTGCCGACAATGACATGCCCGAAAGTATTGACAGCCGCGTATTACCCGTTGACTCCAGCAACTCAGCCATGCTCTTTGGAGGGAAGTATTTTATGAAACTCTACCGTAAATTATTCGACGAAACAAACCCCGAAGTTGAAATGGTGAGTTTTTTAACTCAATACTCTGATTTCAGAAATATCCCTGCCTATGCAGGCAGTATGACATGGCAGCGCGAAGGCCAACCCGACGTTACGTTGGGCATGATGCAGCAAGCTATTCGTGCCGACAAAGACAATTGGGTGCTGACGGGCGACTTCCTCAATGATTTTATGTACGGTGTACCCAACGGGATGTTTGGTATCAAAGAAGATGTGTTTGACCAAGTGGCTTTGCTCGGAAAACGTACGGGTGAAATGCACCTCGGGCTGTATGCACCTAACGCTGAGGCTACTTTTGCCCCCGAAGCGTTTGACGATTTTTACCGTCGGTTTCTGCTGCATCGCCTCACCGACTTGCTCGACCGCCGCTACGCTTTGCTCATTGATAATTATGGAAAACTCGACGAACCTACGCAGCGTTTGGCGTGGATTTTTATGGAAGCGCGGGAGTTGATTGATGATTTTGCTAACGAAATGCTGACGCGCCCGCTGGAATCGCTCCGCATCAGAATTCACGGCGATTATCATTTGGGGCAAGTTTTGACCGACAATGGTGATTTCATCTTGATTGACTTTGAGGGCGAACCCGAAGCTACAATTGCCGAACGTAAAATCAAACATAGCCCACTCAAAGACGTGGCAGGGATGATTCGCAGCTACCACTATGCCGTCAGCGCCAAGTTGTTTGAAAGTACCGAAACCAAAGACATTTCTCCTGAAAAACTCCAAAACGTATCCGATCGCTGGTACAAACTCATGCGTGACACCTACATGGATGCCTATCTGGAGGCTTTCGGTTGGCCGCATCCGTTGTTTAAGAGCCAAAACGAAATTAACTTTTTATTACTGTTTTTCTTACTCGAAAAGGCCGTTTATGAACTCGGCTACGAAATTAGCTATCGCCCTTCTTGGGTCAAAATTCCGTTGCGAGGAATTGTAGAAGTTATCAGAGAAATAGAAAAACTCAAAGAACCCACGGTCAGGATTAGTCGGTTGGGTATGCAATCGTAGTGTAAGTTTTACTACTTTTGCACCTATCATTAAACAATCTTTCCTAATGATTCATATTCCATCCATCATTCAAGCTTCTATTGACACCAAAAACCGCGTACTATCTGACCAAACCCTCATAGATACCGTAGCCCAAGTGGCCGATGCCATGACTGTGGCCTTCCAAAACGGTAAAAAAGTGCTTTTTTGTGGCAACGGCGGAAGTGCTGCCGATGCCCAGCACCTCGCCGCAGAGTTTAGCGGTCGTTTTTATTATGACCGGCCCCCACTCTATTCGGAAGCGCTGCACGTCAATACTTCTTACGTGACAGCCGTAGGCAACGATTATAGTTACGATGTTATTTATTCACGCATGGTGCAAGCGATGGGTCGAGAAGGTGATGTATTAGTAGGAATTTCAACGTCGGGAAACTCACCCAACGTCGTAAAAGCCCTGGAAGTGGCCAACGAACTGGGAATGATTACCGTAGGCATGACGGGCGAAACAGGCGGCAAAATGAAAGAAGTAAGTAAATTTTTGCTTAACATTCCTTCCAAAGATACCCCTCGTATTCAAGAATGTCACATTTTATTGGGGCATATTCTGTGCGAGATAGTGGAAGCGAATGTATTTCCGAAATAGAAATCGGGGAGTAAGTGGTTAGTGAATCGTTCTACCTTCCACCACTCACTCACCAAACACTAACTACCAAACACTAATCACCAATATATAAATGTCTCTTTTACAAAACAAAGTTACTATCGTAACGGGGGCTTCTCGCGGAATCGGAAAAGCCATTGCCACGCGTTTTGCCCAAGAAGGTGCCCAAGTAGCCTTTACTTATTTATCAAGCGTTGAAAAAGGCCAAGCCTTAGAAGAAGAACTCCAACAATTTGGAACCAAAGTAAAGGGCTATCGCTCCGATGCCTCCGATTTTAAAGCCGCAGAAGACCTCATTGCCCAAGTAGTAGCCGATTTCGGCACGGTTGATGTGGTAGTAAATAACGCTGGGATTACCCGCGATGGCTTGTTGATGCGCATGACCGAAGAACAATGGGACGAGGTAATTCGCGTTAATCTAAAGTCTATCTTCAACCTGACCAAAGCCGTCACCAAGGTAATGATGAAAGCCCGCAGTGGTTCTATCATCAACATTACCTCAGTGGTAGGCTTGACAGGCAACGCTGGACAAGCCAACTACGCGGCATCTAAAGCTGGAATGATTGGTTTTACGAAATCAGTAGCCAAAGAATTAGGTTCAAGAAATATCCGTGCCAACGCCATTGCACCAGGTTTTATTGAAACCGAAATGACGGGCGAGCTTAACGAAAAAGCCATTGAAGAATGGAAACAGAGTATTCCGCTCAAACGCGGCGGAAACCCCGAAGAAGTAGCCGATTGTGCCGTGTTTTTGGCGTCTGATATGTCAAAATACATTACAGGGCAAGTTTTGCAGGTAGATGGTGGAATGGTGATGTGAGTTTACAGTGAACAGTAAGCTATTTAGAATCAGCCAAGAAAGTCTGAATGCTTTCGATAGCAACCCAAATAACGGATAACAAATAACCGATAACTTTCTAATGTTAGCAGCTGAGATTATTTTTCAAACACCATTATGGTACGTAGGCGTTTGCCTGTTGGCAGGCATGGGTTATGCCTATTTTTTGTATCAACCCAAACCGATATGGAATCAGTCCACTAATTATGCTTTGGCTGCCTTGCGCGGGGCTTTGGTGAGTATTATTGCTTTTTTATTACTCAATCCACTCCTCGAAGCATCCAAACCCTCAGCGACAAGCCCAAAGTGG
>JBDHXS010000536.1:0-4793 GCA_039810845.1 Runella sp.
TTTGCAGCGACAAATAATAACATCATTTTTGTTCTTACATAAATCGAGAATAGTAGTAGCAATGGTTGATTTGGAGAATGCTCACGGAATTTTGACTTCGATGCCTGAGGCTACTGAAGAACCTCATTTTGACAAGCCTGCTTATAAGATTAAAGGTAAGATTTTTGCTACTTTCAACATTGAAAACAAGTGGGTGACCTTAAAACTGACGCCCGAACAACAAATGATTTTTTGCGAAGACAGTTCATTTTACCCTGTTCCCAACAAGTGGGGGCAGCTGGGTTGGACGCATGTAGATCTCAATCGCGTTAAAAAGTCAGCGTTTATAGAAGGCGTTAGTACTGCTTACGACAACATTGTTTCACAAAAAAACAAAAAGAAGAGTTGATGAATCGTGGAATAAAATATTTTCCGATTGTTCTCACCTGAATGTTACATTTTAAAACCATGAGAAAAGTTATTTTAGGACTTGCAGTTAGTTTAGACGGATTTATTGAAGGACCCAATGGGGAGTATGATTGGTGTTTTACTGATCAGGACTATGGGTTAAACGATTTTTTTAAACACATTGATACCTTGTTTGTAGGTCGTAAAACATACGAGATGGCATTGGCGGAAGAAGGGGAGAAAAATTGGCTGCCGAAGTTGACGGAATACGTGTTTTCCACTACCTTATCCGAATTCAAATCTCACAGAAAATTGATAAAAGGTGATATTGAGGCACAGGTAAGAAAAATCAAAAACCAGCCAGGTAAAGATATTTGGCTTTTTGGCGGAGCCGAATTGACCAATACCTTAATGAATTTAGGGCTCGTGGATGAGGTTTGGTTATCTATTCACCCGATTTTATTAGGGGCAGGAAAACCCCTTTTCGGCCACATCAAAGAAAGAAAATGGTTGACGCTGATTGATAGTAAAGTATATGACAGTGGGCTTGTTTCGCTAAAATATAAGTTGACATGGGATTGATATGGTAGTAGTAACATGAAAACCTTCCCTCAAAACGTACGTCGTATTTTGCTCTTTTTCTTCGCCTTTGGCGTTAGCTTTTATGCGATGACGTATTTCAGTTTTCGTACAGATATGCCCGTGATAAGCCAAAAAGGTGATTTGGGGTTCAATCTATGGCCTTGGCGAATTGGCTTTTATGGGCATATTATGGGCGGGATTTTAGCGTTGGTTATCGGACCTTTTCAATTTTTGAAAAATTTTCGTAATCGAAATTTAAAACTTCACCGCTGGCTTGGGAGAATATACGTCTTTGCTATCTTGGTGGGGAGCGTTTGTGCTTTTTATGCGGCACTTTTTGCTAATGAAGGGATGATTGCGAAAACAGGATTTGCGGCATTGGCCATTGCTTGGTTTTTTACGACGTTTCGAGCCTATAAGGCTATTCGAGCAGAAGACATAGAAAACCATAAACGCTGGATGGTACGCAGTTATGCTTGTACTATGGCGGCTATTATGCTAAGAGTTTGGCTTCCATTGGGTACTTTTGTACTTCATTTTTCTTTTCATGATACGTATCGAGCCGTGGCGTGGCTGTGTTGGGTTCCCAACCTTTTGGTAGCGGAATGGCTGATAGCTCGTCGAAAATTTGAACTTTGAATAAACAACCCTGATTTATGAAAAATTTTCTCCTTTTGATGATTTTTTACCCTGTTCAGTTTGCTTTTTGCCAATCTAAAGTGACGAGTAATTTAGAAATTATTGACATCAAGAATGGAAAAAGGCAGATAATTCAAACAGGAACTTCACTCATTGAGTCACCGAACTGGTCGCGGGATGGCAAATTTTTTATCATTAATCGAAAAGGCGTGCTTGAGAAAATCTCTCTAAAAGGAGAACTTCTCGGTATAATCAATACCGATTTTGCCAATCGTTGTAATAATGCCCACGGAATAAGTTATGATGGTAAAAGTGTTTTTTTTAGCCACAACGATACTCGTGCAGGGATTATCAACAATTCCCGAATTTTTAAGGTGCCTGTAGAAGGAGGAACGCCGACTTTACTCACTGAAAAATCACCTTCTTTTTGGCATGGCGTGAGTCGTTCGGGGAAAAATATTTTGTACACGGCACAGCGCAACGGTGAATGGGATATTTATAAATTACCCACTGCAGGAGGTGAGGAGTTACGCCTGACCGATGTCGCTGGTCTCGACGATGCGCCCGAATACAGTTTCGATTCTAAATTGATTTATTTTAGCTCTCACCGCACGGGGCGAGTGCAGTTGTATCGGATGAAACCCGATGGAACCGAGCAGGAACAACTTACCAATGATGAGTTTGATAATTGGTATGCTCACCCCAGTCCCGATGGCAAATGGATTGTATATATGGCCTATTTGGAAGACCAAAAAGGAAAACATCCTTCAGGTAAAGAAGTGAAATTGCGGTTGCTGAATCTGAAAACAAAGCAAATAAAAGATTTGACTGAGTCGTTTGTGGGAGGGCAAGGTACAATCACCGCTCCTTGTTGGTCGCCTGACAGTAAGCGAGTTGTATTTGTATCATATCAGGTTGATTGATGTCATTTTTAGATAGTTGCCAAATTCCTATCCTTGCTGGTGATAATGCACTGTACTCATGACACTTCGATATGGCTTATTGGCTTTGGCAGTTGGTCTATGGTTGGCAACAACAATATTGAGTTGCTCCACCGAAAATACGCAAGACAAAACACCGACCCGTCAGGAAGATGATATATCCAAATTGGCAGCTTTACCTACCGATGTTCCTTCGCCTGCCGACAACCCTACCACACCCGAAAAAGTCGCCTTAGGACGATTATTATTTTTTGACCCCATACTCTCAGGACACAAAGACGTAGCTTGCGCCACTTGCCATCATCCCGAATTTGGTTTTGCTGAAAGCCTGGAAATTTCCATTGGCGTGAATGGTCGCGGTATGGGGAGCAAACGTGATTTTGTTACTCTTGGTGGCGGTATTCCTTTTGTCAAACGTAATTCCCAAACAATTCTCAATACTGCCTTTAACGGCCTTACATTGAATGGTTCTGCTGATGCTTCCAATGCACCTATGTTTTGGGATTTGCGTGCAAAAAGCCTTGAAAATCAATCGTTGGAACCTATCAAATCATTTGAAGAAATGCGTGGGCATCAGTATTCAGAAGAGGCGGCTCTTGACAGTGTACTCAATCGCCTGAAGAAAATAACTGAGTATCGCCGACTTTTTCAGGAAGCATTTGCAACGCCTGATGCTATTAATAGTCAGAATTTAGCTCGAGCTATTGCAGTTTATGAGCGAACATTGGTGGGAGGAAATTCGCGTTTTGACCAATACATGCGCGGAGATGAAAATGCACTATCCATCAACGAAATTGATGGGATGAAGGTGTTTTTAAAGTCGGGTTGTGCTAAGTGTCACAATGGGCCGATGTTGTCAGACTACAAAGTTCATGCACTGGGTGTCCCCGATAACGAAAAGTTGCCACAATCAGATGCAGGGGTAGATAATCAATACAAATTCAGGACGCCGAGCCTCCGAAATTTACGTTTTACCGCCCCCTATATGCACAGTGGAAAACTCAAAACACTGGAGCAGGTACTGGAGTTTTATGAAGATTTGGCAGGCGATAAAATTCGTAACCCGCTTGTGAGAAAAGAACATATTGATCCGATTATAGAGACGCTGAAAGTGGATTTTAAAGATATTTCGTTGGTGGTGGAGTTTTTGAATACGTTGAATGATGACCAATTTGACAAAACAATCCCTAAATATGTACCTAGCAGATTGCCAGTAGGAGGGAACCTTAACTAAATCTTTTATCTTGCATAGCAAAACCCTGCCTTTTTCTATGCAAAACCGATTACTCTCGTTAGATGTGTTTCGTGGCCTAACTGTCGCGGCTATGATTTTGGTAAATAACCCAGGTGATTGGGGACACGTCTATGCTCCGTTGCTCCATGCTCACTGGCACGGCTGCACTCCTACTGACCTTATTTTTCCTTTCTTTTTGTTTATTGTGGGCGTGTCTGTTGCTTTTGCGATGGGAAAAAATCAATCCTCAGTAATGAAAATTATCAAACGAAGCGCGATTTTGTTTGGACTGGGTTTATTTCTCAACTTATACCCAAAGTTTGATTTTGCCAATGTTCGAATCCCAGGTGTTTTGCAACGGATTGCCCTCGTGTATCTGATTTGCTCTGTTATTTTTATAAAAACAACCCAAAAAACGCAAGTTATTACTACTATTGGACTGCTTACTGCCTATTGGCTTCTGATGACTTTAGTTCCTGTTCCTGACGTAGGTTATGCCAACCTCGAACCCACTACCAACCTCGGCGCATGGATTGACCGTAGTATTCTGACCACCAATCACTTGTGGAAAGCCGCCAAAATGTGGGACCCTGAAGGGATCTTTAGCACTATTCCTGCCGTCGGGACGGGGTTGTTGGGGGTATTGACGGGGCAGTGGCTGCGTACCGATAAGCCTGTGTCCGAGCGAATTGCGTGGATATTTGCCGTTGGGAATGGATTGGTTGTTGCAGGACTTATTGCAGACTTGTTTTTCCCAATCAACAAATCGTTGTGGACGAGTTCGTACGTGTTGTATGCGGGAGGTTGGGCAATGGTGGGTTTGGCGCTGTGCTATTGGCTTATCGACGTCCAAGGGTATCGCAAGTGGACGACGCCTGTGGTCGCTTTTGGCGTAAATGCCATTACGGTTTTTTTCTTGTCGGGCATTATCCCTCGGACGTTGGCACTGATAAAAATAGATACTCCCGACGGGCCAATAAGTTCGCAATTGTGGATGCAGAAAAACTTGA
>JBDHXS010000537.1:0-4776 GCA_039810845.1 Runella sp.
ATAAGGTCAAGCAATGAGACCAAATTTATCTAATACACAGGCGATTGAAGAGTTATATTAGGTACTAAATGATTTTATGCAATGGATAGCCGAAGTTGAGTTTGACAAACTCGATATCATTGCATGATATTCTTACTAAATAGCGGATTTACAATCTCTCCTATTTTCGCTAAATTTGGGTCTAAAGTAGCTGTTTAACCTATCTCTCATGACCAAAATTGTAGTAGCTGACGACCATCCTGTGGTACTTGGAGGGCTTCAACTCATGTTTGAAAATATAGCTGATTATAAGTTAGTGGGAGAAGCTTCTTCGCTCAAAGAAATGCTCACCACCTGTGGCAATGTCCGCCCTGATATATTAATTCTTGACCTAAATTTTGATGGTAAAAGTAGCCTTGATATTGTGCCAGAGCTTCGCGCTCGTTTTCCTACACTAAAAATCTTAGTGTTTTCAGCTTATCATTCGGTAGGTTTGGTCAAAAAAGCGTTGGAAGCAGGTGTACAGGGATATTTACTCAAGGATGCTTCCAAAACCGAATGGATGGAGGCGTTAGGCACGCTTATAAAAGGAAAAATGTATCTCAGTAAACAGATTTCAGGATTAGCCTTTAAATTAAATGAATTTCAAAATTCAGAGTTTCATCAACTAAATAACCTGTCAGAGCGCGAAAAAAAAATTATTCAGCTGATTGCAGACGGATTGATAGAAGATAAAATTGCCGAAATACTTTTCATCAGCAAACACACTGTACACACGCACAAGAAAAATATCTTCAAAAAGTTGCAACTCCATACCAATGCTGATTTGGTGAAATTTGCGTATGAAAACGGATTGAAGTAGTAACGTTGTACTTCAAGTTTGTTCCAAAGTCACTTTGTGCATCATTCCCTTTGACCGCCGTACAATGCTGAATGTACCATTCAATAAATGTACCCGCGCCCGAATATTTTGTAGTCCAATTCCGCTACTTTCTTCCTCTTTTTCGTAGCCGATACCATCATCTAAAACTTCCAAATTCAGTGTATTAGCTTCTTGAAAAAGTCGTATTGTAGCCTGATTGGCTTGGGCATGTTTGGCGATGTTGTTTAATAATTCCAAGGCAATTTGATAAATCATTTGAGCTACCAACGGCTGAACTTGGCGACCATCAACGCCGTCTTGCTCAAACGATATTGCCAAATTGGGCTGACTCGTTTGAACGGAGTTTACCAATTCGTCTAAAGCTTCTACCAATCCGTAGCGCTCCAGCATAATAGGCGAAAGCGCATGTGAAAACCGACGTACATCCTGACTCACATCTCCTAAGGCTTCTACTAAATGATTGGCTTCTTTGCTATGACCGTTAAGTTTTTCGGCCAACATAGAGAGCCGTAAGCGAATATTGGCGAGCGACAAGCTAATACCATCATGAAGCTCTTGCGATAGGCGCTTTCGTTCAATTATTTGTCCTTCAAACAGCCGAATTGCATTCTGTTGGCGTTGTTCGGCCAATTCTGTTGACATTTGAATATTGAGTTGATGGATATTTTTGAAACGATTGGCTAACAAAAATGATAAGATCACAGATTCGAGTGCATTTGTTATCAAAGGCATGTTTTGAGTAAGGTAATTTTCGGGTAAATAGCCTGCAAATACAAAAATTACCGTCATTCCTCCCAACAAAAGCATAGAGTTTCCCACTGTAAACCAAAGGCTTTCGAGCTTACGATAACGAAAGAAATAGAATAAACCAACGAACGGCGTTGTGACCAGTACAATAAAAACAGTTAAATTGATTAGTTTCATAAAAACCAATAACCAATCACCTTCATAATAAACGGGATTGTACCAATACTGTTTGAAAATGCCCAATAAGGGATTTTGAGACCAAAGCCACAACACGAGTGTTCCAAAGACAACCAACAATAATCGGACAAACCAATAAATAAAGCGTTGGGTATTAGAAATGTTAAAAAATTTATTTGTAAAAAGTAACATAGAACTATAGAACAAAATAGCAGACGTAGGGCGAGCTGCACTCGCCCACCAAGTGGATTCACTCCATAGCCATTGAAATCCCAAACCCGTATGTGCTACCAGAAAAAGCCCAATACCCATAGTATATGTCCAATAATAAAAGGTAAGTTTTTGGCGAAAGAAAATAAAAACAAAGAAACTGACAATACTGTATAAAATAGTAATACCTAAAAGAAATCCCCAGAACAGAAATAAGGTCTGTTCGTTAGCAGAAAAATAATCTTTTTCCCACAGTTTCAGTGGAATTTGTAGCTGTTCTCCGTGTTTATCAGCCCATAAATAATAGGTATATGTCTCTCCAGGCGGAATATGAATGGGAAACAAAAAATGAGGATGCCGAATCGGGCGTTGTGCAAACCGAAAATGGTCTCCAGTTATCTTACTGGCTTTTACTTGGTTTCTCGAAACCGTAAAAAGCTGTAATTTATTAATGTGCGGGTTCTCAACTTCCAATATCAAATCTCGCTCTACAGAATCGAGATTAGAAACTCGAAAGCGTACCCAATAATAACTATTCGTAAATCCAGGGTTGATAAATGGCTGATTATTAAGCTTGAAAACCGCTTCTTTTGCCAAAACATCCTGTATAATTAGGCTTTTTGAGGCATCTTCCAACAACGCAACTTGCTTACTCAAAATCTCTTCTCGAAAACCTTTTCCCACCTTTACTGGTGTTTGGGCCAGCAAGAAGATAGACATTGTAATAAGACATACGAGCAAAAAATAAGTAAAACAATACCTTTCCATTGGTAGGGTAATTTTGCTACCAAGATACAAAAAATACCCTCCAAAGGGTATTGAAGTGAAGGGATTTGCGGAGGTAACTTTGTTTTTAAACCAAAATGCTATGAAACGTTTACCAATCGCATTGTTTTTTGTGCTGGGTTACGGGCTTTGCTTCTCCGTAGCTGCTCAAAAAGTAGATGAAATCATCAGCAGCTATACAGGAGCCAACGCCACAGGCTATCTACAGCCCCTCGCCGATATTCTCACTTCTACTTTTAACACAGGCCATATTCACAAGACTTCCATTGACAGTGGATTCCACCTGTATTTGGGTATAACGGCATTTAATACTACTGTATTTGACGACAAATCACGCTATTTTACGGGCGTAACCGAGGGGCTATTTTCTCCTACCCAGCAAGTACGTGTACCTACAATTTTAGGCCCGCGCGAAATCGTAACAGTCAATGGTCTCAACGGTACGTCCTACTCTTTCCCCGCGGGAATAGGCAACGCAAGCCTCACCTTAGCCGTACCGCAAATCACGCTCGGAACTTTGTTTGGAACAGAGTTCAATGCCCGTTTTATTGCTTATGATTTCGGTGGTGACTTTGGCAAGCTTCAATTTATGGGTGGAGGATTAAGACACGATATCGGCAGGTACTTTTTGAAAAAATCAAGATTTAAGCTTTCGGCAGAGTATTGCTATCAACAACTAAAAGCAGGTGCTTATGGCAACCTCGCTACCCACAAAGCTGGAATTTATGCGGGTCATCAATGGAAGATTTTTAACTATTACGGGTACATAGGCTACCAAAATGGCAGCATGAATATCCGTTATGAAGGCTCAAAAGATGCCTCAGCGGTACATGTCTCGCTCACCAATCAAAACCCTCTATTGATAAGTGCAGGAATGGGTTTAAAACTATGGGTTTTCCGACTCAATTTACACGGAAGTTTCATCCGCCCAGTGGTATTAGCCGCAAGCTTGGGCCTAAACTTTTAGAAACCATGAAAAAACTATTACTCCTATTACTTATTACCTCGGTTATGCTGCAAGGTTGTGCTTACCAAAGACGCAAAGTCACTCGAACAGTCACCAAGACCATTGAGTTAAACTTTTCGATAAATCAAGTAGGTAATTTTCAAACTTTTAGACTGATTGATAACCGCGATATTATTGATTTGTTTTCGCCTACTGACAATAGTGTGACAAGTGCTGAAATTGAAAAAATTGATATACGGAGCGTCAAGATAGGAGCCAATGTCATCAAGCCTTCTAATACGGCTACACAAGTAGTATTGAGTGCGGATGTGATGAGTGGAACCCTGCTCAATCAACCCACCCGCTTGCTCAACGAGACGAAGACAATTAGTATCGGGGGGGATGGGATTGATTTCGGCAATATTTTAGGGAATGCTATCGGAACTTCCGAAAATATCACCCTTCACAATGCCCTTACTATTCTCAACAGCCAAGGTGCCGACAAACTCAAAACGATACTCGTCGAAAACTTGAACAATATCAACCGAGCGGGACTCAGTGTTCGATTAAATGGTACCGTTCCTGCGGGGCAACGTCTCGTGATGAACCTAACAATATCCATAGAGGCTACTATCTCTTTCACCCGCTGCGAAGAGGTTTTTATTTTGTCTATAAGTCCTTTACACCCTCCAAGAACTATTGACGAATGTAAATAAAACGAAAAATTAGGTTGTTAAATACTGAATTTACTTTCAAAAATTGCACAAAAGCGATACAAAATCAGCAATTTACTAAGATGTGCTTTGGGTAAATGGGGCAGGTTCTGCTATATTTGCCCGAATTTTTTGAAACTATAAATCTAATATCCTAATTACAACGCATGAATAATATCGTTTATCTCGTTCCTGCTTTTGGTATTGTGGGGCTATTGTACACTGCTTGGCGCTTTAGCTGGGTGTCGAGTCAACCTGCTGGTGATGCTAACATGCAAAAACTTTCGGGCTACATTGCCGATGGTGCCATTGCTTTCTTGAAAGCCGAATGGAAA
>JBDHXS010000538.1:0-4763 GCA_039810845.1 Runella sp.
AAAGCAACCTAACGGTAAACACATTGCTGAAGAGCCGTATGAAGCGAGAGTTTCAAGTACGGTTCTGCGAGGAGGTAGGGGTGAAAGTCCCCTGCCTTACTCGATTAGCGGCTGTAGTTCTATTGTCCATCAGGTTGAATGTTACCAATTTTTGAATGTCCGCTCTAACTGCAAAGTCCTGTAACTTATTGTGGTCAAAAGGTGTTTCGTTATATTTTTTTTGTGCCTCATTGACTAGTTCAAGTTTAAGAATTTTGCAGTCGGGATAGTCAAACGGTTGAAATAAATGTCCGAAGGATTGCATTACCTTTTCATAACTCATCAATCCCATTTCTTCAACTGTCTTGAAGAGTTTTTTATACTTCTTTGTCACACTATAAAAGTCGGCTTTAGGAATTACAACTGCTGTCTCTTCGGGTAAAAGTGCCAAAGTGAATACACTGTTGTCTGCCTTGGTGATAAATGTGTAAAGTTTTGAAACATAGTAACTGTCTCCTAATTCGTCTTGAAGTCTTTGGCGATTTTTTCGATAACCGTATATGTAGTCCGATTTATCACGAGGCAGATAAATTAAGTTGTATTCATTGAAAAAATGAGCGGAGTTTTTCGCATTTATATCAGACCAATTTTTGTAAAGAGAATTTTTCTCGGGTCGAGTTGGTAGGTCGGGGCTACCAAAGTCCTGCGGGTTGTAAACAAGCAAGTCCAAGTCCTCTATAAACTTGTCAATAAAAATAAATGCTTCCTGTCCGAAAAAGTCTGGTCGTAAATAGTTAAGGTTGAAAGTGAAATATGTGTTGTCAAAGTCAGCTATATTTTCAAGAGGTTCTTCAGTCTCGTCATCAGGTGCATTGTAGTCAATTGAAAAATACGTTTCAGTTTCTTCGTCCTCAACGAACCACTGCGTGTCGCTCTCACTTGTAGATTTCAAGTTACTTGTCAAGTAGGCAGAAATTTTCTCTGTCGTCAAGTCCGCCTGTTTCCGCTTATAAAAAAATAAATCGTAGCTCATTGTCTGTGTTGGTTGTCGTTAAATACTATTGCCGCTAACGTTTTGCGGGTTTAAGAAGTTGGCGATTTCGGAGCTCTAAACTTTCAAGCAACCACAAAGGTTGATGCGAGGTAAAATGTAGAGTAACCACTTAACCGCCAATTTCTTAAACCCGCTGTTATGCGTTCGTGCTAATCTTTTATGGCTCAATTATATTAAACCAAAAATTGAAGCTTTCCACCATGCTCATTGCTTTTTTGAAGGCTTCTGCATCGCCATCAATTTTTATAGAGCCTTTGTTTACAAGGTCTTCAAACTTTGCCTGTCCCAAGGTTATTTTATCAAGGTCTGTTCGGTTAACTGTAATAGTAGCCGTAACATCTTTGGTCACATTGGAGCCGATGCGTGGAGTCATTGCCCCATTGCTGATGATGAGTGCAGCTTTCTGCTTTACATCAGGAAAGTTAAGGTTGAAATTATATTTCATCTTAGCGGCTTCAGGTTCTGTTCCTTTAAAGCGCATGGCTATGTAGTTGAAAAATAAATCAAGCGACATTGCCTGCACTATGTCAAGGCTGGCTGTATTTGGCGTTGCCATCTGTTTAACTCCGGTTCTTAATTCTTTTGCGCCTGACAGGTAAAAGTTTCTCCACGGACCTGATTCGGCCTGGTAACCAAGCTGCTCATAAGCATCGGCTAAGAGGTTACGCGCATTTTTATTTTGCGGGTCTGCAAACACTAAGTGATTCACTACTTCTGCCACCCAGCGATATTCGCCTTTATCATAAGACTCTTTCGCTTTCTTTAACAATGCATCAGCGCCACCCATAAATTCAACATATTTTTTTCCGCCATCTTCGGGAGTTAATTTATTGAGGTTTGCAGGCACACCATCAAACCATCCGAAATACAATTGATATTGCGCCCGCACATTATGACTTAATGAACCATAGTAACCGCGATTGTAAAATTGCTTATCCAACGATTCTGGCAACTTCAACATTTCTGCAATTTCAACCGGTGTATTTCCTTCGTTAGCAAGGCGTAATGTTTGGTCGTGTATAAAGCGGTACAAATCGCGCTGACTTTCCCAGTAAGGCACAATGTTTTGATTGTCCCATGTAGGCCAGTGATGCGAACCGAAAGAGAACTGAACATCATCACCCCATTTTTCAAGTGCGAGGTCAATATATTGGCTCCACTTCTGCCCGTTGCGCACCTGTGCTCCGCGCAATGTGTAAAGGTTGTGAAGTGTGTGGCTCAAATCTTCCGCCTGGCAAAAAGCCTTATAGTCGTAAAAATAGAACATCATTTCAGCGGGAGCTTCCGATTCTGGCGTATATATAAATTCTACTTTCTTTCCGTCAACCATTTTAGTTACTCCTTTAAGTTCATTTATCACCACTGTTCCATCAAATATTCCGGCTAAACCACTCAAAGTAGTTTGTCCAAAACCGGCACCAAGCGTTCCTTTTTCATCTTTAGGCAAAATATTTCCATACATATAAGACGCTCTTCGTCCCATCGTATTACCGCCCATGATGTTTTCACTCACTGCATGTTCCATGAATCCTTGCGGCACGTAAACAGGCACTTTCCCGCTTTTAACATCTGCCTCACTAACAATACCACGCACACCTCCAAAATGGTCAATATGGCTGTGGGTAAAGATTATTGCCGTAACCGGCCGGGCACCTAATTTTTCGTTGGCAAGAGCAAGACCGGCCTTTGCGGTTTCAGGTGATACAAGAGGGTCAATCACAATCCATCCTTTATTTCCTGCTATCAAACTCATGTTTGATAAATCGAAATTCCTGATTTGATAAATGCCCTTGGTGACTTCAAACAATCCGTTAATACTGTTCAACTCACTCTGTCTCCAAAGGCTGGGATTGGTAGTTGAAGGCGCTTTGCCGTGAATGAAATCATACTGCTTCATGCTGTACACTACATTTCCTTTGTCGTCTTTAATTTCTCCTTCCGGAAGTGTTGCGATAAAGCCCCTGCGTGCATTGGCGTAATCGGTGGTGTCACCAAACGGGAGGTACGCCAATAAATCGTCATTTAACTTTTTTGTAAAATCAGTTGCTTCTTTCTGATTTGACTCTGCATTGGCTTCGCCATTGCTTTTTTGATTCTGCACCTGCTTGCAGCCCATTACAGCCATCATACAGATAATGCTTGTACTTAAAATGGTTTTTTTCATAAATGAGAGTTTTTAATTATTATATTAATTGAAATTTGAAAAACTTAATTGCATGTGTAATTATTTTGAATATTAACAGTTTCGTAGTTCTCAATGTGCATTTCTTGCAATTTGTTTCAAGTTAGTAGTGTCCCCAAGCATGACGCATAACGTTTTGGCGCTTGGCGCAGTGGCGGATTTCGGAGCACAAAACTGTCAATACACCACAAAAGTTGATGCGAGGTAGAATGTTCAATTAACCTCGTCACCCGCCATTGAGCCAAACGCCTGTTGGCGGTAGTATTTATTTTTCTTTTTGTTTCAAATCTTCTTTCTTTTTTGCTCTTTCAATCATTTTGTCATATTCCATAATTGGAAAACCACTTATTAATTGAAAGTTTTTGTCAAATAATGGGTCAATTATTGGAACCATATTGTCACCAAAAATCATTCTCATGTAGTAATCAAAATCTTTGTCATTCTTTATTATTTTCAAATCTATTTCACTAAGGTCAAATCCAATTTTTTTCCAATTATCATAATGGTCACTGAATCTTAAGGGGTCTGAAATTAATGGAACTACGTTACTGAGATTGACAAATGTTTCAGACTCTCGGTCTTTGACTATACATAATGGTGCATAATGCTGAATATCCTTGTCAAATGCTTTTGCAATTAGTAAACTGTATTTTGCAATTTCTGCGGATTTTATTTCTAATATCACGTCCTCTGATTTCTTTATTTTTAAAAGTTCAGAGTATGGTCCTGCTGTTTTAGAAATAGATAATACACACCAAGGGTCGTTTAATTCTTGTTGTTTTTTTTGAGCAGAATTGAATAATTCGAGATGTTCTTCAGCTTGTAATTTATTTAATCTCTCAATTTTACTTCTTTGATATGAATATGATGAAGAACCATCTTCTAAAATGAATTTTATGCAATAACTATAATCTGCATCATATTCTTCATTTGAATTCCATGCTACCACAGGTGTTCTGCCATATGTAAGCTGTGGTGAGTTTTTTAGGGCATTTAGCATACCTTGCCCATTCATTATTAAATTTACCCATAGTTTGAAGTCAAAATTTTCAAGGTGTCTATCTATTTCTTTTCCGGGGATTTTGATTGTGCCTAAAATTCGGTCTATAGGTCTTAAACAAGTCTTATGAACATTACCAATAGCTGCGATTGTGTCACGGTCTTCTATTTCTACTATTAAGGCATTTTTGTCGTTAACCTGCTTTCCGCAGTGTAGGCATAATAGTGGATTTTCATTTTTGGTTGCGAGTTCTTCTAAATAAGAATTATGCAATTTTGAGCAATTATCATTTTCTATATTTTCAATATCATTTGCTGGAATGATAGCAACCTTTTTGTCTCGATAAAACTCTTGATTCTCTTCTATAAACCTATCTAGTCCTGTCATAGTAGCAAATCGTTGAACAACTTCCCATTCTACTTCATTAGTAATTATTATATTATTGTCATAGAAAGTGTTTTTGATTTGGCAATCATCTTTAAATCGGTATAATTCCACAATCATAAAATCCAACTCATCAATAAAGGATTTTATTAGTAAAACCTCTT
>JBDHXS010000539.1:0-4754 GCA_039810845.1 Runella sp.
AAACCAGAGTTTTGGATGTTTCCAGCGTTGATATATTGTCTGCTGAATCCGGTGGCAACTGGTAAGCTCACACTCAACAATTGGTTGAATGAATTACTCTTATAATAGGTGGCTGTAACACCTAATCTATTTTGCAAGAATTTAGCCTCGATTCCAAATTCTAAGTTTCTAACAATTTCAGGTTTTAACTCAGGGAAAGGAAGCGTAGAGTTGATTTGCAAAAAGCCATTTCCTGCACCTTGACCATAATTATAGACCGATTTTAACAGGCCAAATCTACCCCCATTACCTACTTCAGCATAGTTTAGGCTTGCTTTTAGGAAGGAAATACTTTCTGGTAATTTAATCAAATCAGAAAGAATGGTAGAAAGCCCCGCAGAAGGATAAAGGAATGAGTGAGGACTTGGAAGTCTTGAATCCCAGTCGTTACGCAAGCTCAAATCCAAAAATACGGATTCTTTCAACGCCAAGTTGGCTTGTGCAAATACAGACTGTGTTTGTACTCGGGTAAAGCTTGATGACACGGAGGGGTTTTGTGCAAAATTCAAGCTGAATTTATTGGTTACATTCAAGCCCCCTGCCGATTGAGTATTGCCATCGTATTGGCTATCTTGGAAAATCCCACCTACTCGATAGTTGATGTTTAAATTATCCGTGATTTTGTTATTCCCATCAAGCATCAAATCAAACCATTTTTCGGTTACATTTATCGTGCTTCTTGAATAATCCCCCCCTGACCTCGAATACAAGATTGTACCTTGATAAATCGAAGTTTCGCCGTTATCAGTCGTTTTATCAAGGTTAGCTTTTCCTGAAAGAGTCAACCAATCCGTCAATTTGTATTTAGCGGTCAAAAACCCTATCACTCTATCTCTCGCTTCATTATTGATGTAGTTGTGTATCATCCAGTAGGGGTTTTGGTAAATCGAACTTAGCGTAGATGGAAAAGTGGTAGCTTCTGGAATACCAACATTGTTCAGTTTCTCATATTGCATCAAGTCTGCGGTCGTCATGTTTCTTGCCACATTATAGATATTAGAAACTGGGGCGTTTTCTTCACCCGACCGTGGGCGGCTATTTATGCGTTGATTAACATAGGTGATTTTGGCATCGGTCGAAAAACGCTTCGAGATTTGATTCGTAATACGAAGGTTTATTGTATTTCTGAACAAATCATTTTTGTCAATAATCCCGCCAATGCGGTTGTTGGTATAAGATACATACGTTTGCATTTTATCCGTACCACCCGTCACACTAATCGCATTGTTTAAGCTCGAACCATTTCTGAAGAAATCCCGAACATTATTGGGCTGTGCCGAATAAGTCCCAGACTGTCCGAGGTAGTTTGTGATAGACTGCCCCGTCATTTTTGCCCCCCAGCTTTCACCCGATGTCGTGCTCAAAGTACCGCCGTTGCCTTGTCCATAAGTATTTTGGAAACGAGGCAATGCCCAAACGTTTTCAGTACTGAATCCTGAATTGATATTTACAGCAATTTTATCGGCTTTTCCTTTTTTGGTTGTAATAACCAAAACACCATTACCTGCCTGACTTCCGTACAAAGCTGCTGCTGACGCACCTCTCAGTACCGTAACAGACTCAATATCATCAGGGTTGATATTCGAAGCACCGTCAGAACCTTGCACAAAACCGAAGTCGCTTCCAGCTGTACCATTTGTCCCATTGCTCAAAGGCACACCGTCTACTACAATCAATGCATTGTTTGAGCCTTGTATTGAGCGGTTACCCCTCAATACAATTCGAGCACCTGAACCTGGCCCGCCCGAACCTTGCGTGATAACGGCATTGGCAATTTTACCCGATAATGAATTTATCACGTTGTTTGGATCTCTTGCCTCTACTAATTCAGTAGGTTTTACCGTTTGGGTTGCATACACCAGCGTTTTCTTTTCACGAGAAATACCAAGTGCCGTAACAACTACTTCGTTTAAGGTACTTGCATTTTCAGTAAGTGAGAAGTCCATGGTCGAAACATTAGCTCCCACCAGTTTTTCCATGGTATTGAAGCCAATAATCGATACTACCACCGTCACATCGCCATTGGGTACGCTTAAATTGTAGTTACCGTTAGCATCCGTGACTGTTCCTTTGTTTGTGCCCTTGACAATCACCGAAGCACCAGGTTGGACTTCGTTGGTGGAGGAAGTCACCTTCCCTGTTATGACACGCGTTTGTGCTTGTAGGCCATTTACCATGAAAAGTAATATAGCCATAAGCCATAAAAGTTTGTTTTTTTGCATAGTAGTTTTGATTAAACGAATTAAATTGAAACAAATACCCTTGTTGTTCTGACATCCGAATGGATGGAGACCTTCATTTGAGAAGTGGAAGAATTGAACGCTACTTCTTTTGTTTTGTAGCCCACCGAAGAAGACACCAAAGTCCCAGAAGCTGGACCCGAAAGTTTAAAGACACCATTACCGTCGGAGTTCGTTCCTCGGTTGGTGCCTTTGAGTAAAATGTTCATAATGGGCAATTTTTGCCCTTTTTTATACTTGACAGCTCCAGACAATGCTCTGTCTTGCGCCATTAAGTTCCCAGTCGCAATAAGTATTACAACTAAGTTGGCAAATAAAATTTTACGCATAAATTGATTTGGATTAGTTTAATTTACTAAACGCAAGTTATACGCAATTTTTAAATTATTGTTATTAAAATGACAATATTTTTTAAATTTTTTTAATATGTCATTTGTACACTTAAAAAGCATAAATATTAATGGTATACTAATATTTAATCTAATAATAGTACAAAATATATTTGGACTATTTCCAAGTATTTGTAAGTAATCTTAACCAGTTTTTATGAAATATATTCTCAATATCGCTTTCGGCGTAGCCGCGTTGGCGTAGTAGGTTCTGATACTTTTGCAGGTCGGAGATGGTATCTAAGTCATAAGGTGATTGCTCACGACCAAACATCCCGTCCAAATCCGTTCCAAACGCCACGTGAAGGCTATTACCAGTCAATTGACAAATGTGGTCCCAATGATCTACTAGTTTATCCATCGTTACGCCAAACTCTTTGGGGTCTGATTGCCGTTGAACAAACCCTGGCGCCATCATCCACGCATCCAAAGCTCCGCCAATCACTGCACCGCGTTCTACCAAGCGCAAAATTTGCTCGTCAGAAAGTTGGCGTTGATGAGGCACCAACGTACGGCAGTTGTGGTGGCTTGCCCAAATTGTACCTTTATATATAGACAAAGCTTCGTCAAATCCTTTGTCGGTAAGGTGAGTCGCGTCCAAAATCATTCCAAGCGCGTCCATTTCTCGTAACAAGTCTTTCCCTGCAACCGTCAAACCATCAGTCGTAGCCGTGCCCGACGCATACCGACCTGGCCCGTACCAAGCAGGCCCGAGGGCACGCAATCCGTAGCCGTGGGCTTTTTCGAGGTAAGAAAGGTTTACTAATGAGTCGGCTCCTTCTAAGGATAAAATAAAGCCAACGGGCTTGGTTTCGTCGGGGATAGAGGTATTTTTCCACAACGAAATGTGCTTTGTGAGTCCTTCATAATCAGTAATCTGCACCATTTCCCCCAAATCTGTCATGGCTTGGTACCACGCGAGTTGCGCTTGGGTCATGGCCCAGGCTTGGGCAGGAGAATACCAGCCGTCAAAGGCACTTCCGCGCTCGGTTACTCTGGCCAGTTGCGTTGCCACTACCAAGCCAATTTTCCCTTTTCTTAGTTCGGGCAACGAAACTGTGCCTTTTCCACGGTCGCGTTTATCAGTTAAATTTTTTTCAATTTCACGTTCACGAAGTTCTTGAACCGAACACGTATAGTCGCGGTTCCATTCGATGGCATTCATGGCCATGTCGAGGTGTGCGTCAATAATCAGCATAATTGATTGAAGGTTTTGAAATGTCAAAGATAGAGTAGAATACAATGGATTTAATCTAGTAATCCAATTGATTTTGAATGGCGAATGGCTTCATCGGTGTGTTTAAAGAGGAACGTATGAATTTCTTTGTTGTGTATGGATTTCATCAGTTTTAACGTAGTTTCCTCTTTTTCAGCACTAATATTTCTGATATAAATGGCAAAAATCCTTTCGGGGTATTTTTCGGCAATGGTTGCATAAATTTCTGGGTCTTTTTGTGAATTATCTCCCAACAACACAAACCGTTGTTTGGGAAATACCTTCAGTATTCTTGCTACTCGTATTAATTTGCCTTGGTGTTTTGTATTGCCTGTTTTAAACAATTGGTACCATTTTTTGATTTTATTCAAAAGGAAAGCCCCCTTGGGGAGATCATTGTGTTTAAAAAATTCATTCAGGTCATCGTACAAATTCCATTCGCTGCTGGATACATAAAAAAAAGGATTGGGTAATTCTGGCACCGTATGCGCAAGAGCTAGGAGCTGATAATACTTTACAATATCGGCAAACGTTTTTCGACTGCGGGGGTTTTTAGTAAACATAACCCTTAGTTTCTTGCCAGTATCAGCAGAATGAGAAACTAGTACGGTATCATCAATGTCGGAGATAAAGCCGTATTGCGTAGAATGAGGAACAAATATTTTGCCTTCGCCCGTAGTTGCTATCTGCCCCGAAGAATTCAGCAAATGAACAAGTACCTGATGCCATCCTGCTACCACTGAGTTAGCGGATTGCCACTCAAATTTAAAAAGCATTATGTATTTCACATGCTTAGAGAACTCCCCGGTTGATGTAGGATTAAAGATGCTTTTTCATGAGTCTATTGTTTAATGACATATTAAATTTTGG
>JBDHXS010000540.1:0-4738 GCA_039810845.1 Runella sp.
CGTTTTTTGTGATTTTGTTAAACAACTGTTCGCAAGCCGCTGATTTTCAAATTACTATTAACGGGAAGTCTTACAAAAAGCAATTGGCAGGTGCAGGCTTTGAGGTGATGACGGTAGCGAAGTAGCTACTTCCGCTTAAGAATGGGCAGTTCTATCTTAGCTAATATCTCATTGGCTTTAGCTAATTTTTCAGAAAAGGGAGGCTTATTATCTTTTGTTTTTAGTGGTAATGAATCCCTTTTTTCAACCTTAAATTTAGATTCAACTCTCATAGTTTTATGAATTTAATGGCTAAGTTAATAAATTATTTTTTTCTAATCAAAAAACCATCGTAAGCTCTATTTGCTGTAAATGGTTCGGGTTGCGAGTTAATAACACCTAATACATCAACAAGGACAGTAAGCTCATTCAAACTATGATTTATGGCAATGCGATAAAGGCGAGTACGTGAGGGTGAGTTACCTGAGAAATAAACAATATGATTTGGGTTAATGGAAAGATAATAGAGGACAATATGGAAAATGGTAGCTAAAATTTTTTCCATATCACCATTATCTGTAATGATAGTGTCATCAATTTCTCCAGTCGTAGGGTCATAATCTGCTAAACCAAGATTATAAATGGTTGCAACTGAGGTCTGCTGAAAAGCGACAACTTTGTTAATTATACCTTTTGAACCTATACTTTCAAAGAAAAACTCAGTGGAAGATAGGTTTGAATGAAATAAGTAATTTGGATAATTCACAGTTCTATATTTAGACTACAAAACTAACCAAAACATCTTGAACTCACTGATTGATACCGCCGTCATCTTTATTTTCTCGGCTTTTGTGCTCGGAATTGGGATGCTGTTTGCCCGCACGGGGCGCAACCTTAAATCGTTTTTTGCGGGGGGAGAAGCCGTGCCTTGGTTCATTGGTGGACTGTCGCTGTTCATGTCCTTTTTCTCGGCAGGTACGTTCGTAGCTTGGGGGTCGATTGCCTACAAACACGGCTGGGTAGCCGTTACGATTCAATGGACGATGTGCATCGGAGCCATTGTGACGGGCTTGTTTTTATCTCCGCGCTGGCGCGCTACGGGCAACCTCACGGCGGCAGAGTTTATCCGCGAACGCCTCGGTGAGCGCGTCCAGAAAACATACATCGGTATTTTTACGTTGGTGTCGGTTTTTATCAAAGGGTCGGTGTTGTACCCCGTGGCCAAGCTCGTGAGTGTGTCATTAGGCTTTCCCTTGATTGAGTCCACCATCGTGTTGGGAATTTTCATGATTGCTTACACAGCCGTTGGAGGGCTGTGGGCGGTGATGGTCACAGACATTTTACAGTTTGTTATTTTGACGGCAGCAGTGTTTATTTTACTCCCGCTTTCGCTCAGTAAAGTCGGTGGTTTTGAAAGTTTTACGCATCAAGTCCCCGATGATTTTTTCAACTTTCTCCACGGCGAATACACCTTCGGATTTGTGATGGCTTTTGTGTTTTATCACATTGCGTACATTGGCGGCAACTGGACGTTTGTGCAACGCTATACCAGTGTCGATAGCCCCCAATCGGCCCGTAAAGTTGCGTTTTTGTTTGCAGCCTTGTATTTCATCAGCCCCATGATTTGGATGCTGCCTCCGATGATTTATCGGGCATTGAACCCAAGTTTGGAAGGATTGGACACCGAAAATGCCTACCTGATGATTTGCAAGTCGGTGTTACCGCCAGGCTTATTGGGCTTGATGCTCACGGGAATGTACTTTTCGACTTCTGCCAGTGCCAATACGACTCTCAACGTCGTCTCAGCCGTTTTTACCAATGATATTTACAAAGGTTTTATCAATCCGCAAGCCTCTGACCAACAACTCATTAAAGTAGCAAGACGTTCATCGTGGGGGTTTGGCTTGGGTATGATTGTGATTGCCTTGTTGGTGCCTGCCGCGGGCGGAATTGTCGAGGTAGTGCTGAGCATTTCGGCCATTTCGGGTGGGCCGCTGTTGGCTCCGCCGCTTTGGGCGTTGTTTTCCAAACGTATCAACGGCAAAACTACCTTCTGGATTACCGTTGTAGGCTTGACCGTCAACTTGTTCTTTAAAGTGTTATCTCCTTGGCTGTTAGACTTTAAACTAAGTCGTGCCGTAGAAACCATCGTGGGCATTGGTCTGCCGTTGGTGTTACTTTTAGCTTACGAATTGTACGCCCGCTCAAAAGGACTCATAGCCGAAGAATACGAATTATACCTGACCTCCAAAGCAACGCGTAAGGCTGAAAAACTCGCTGAAACCGAAGAAGAAGCGGCTGAAGTCAAACGCCAAAACCGCTTCGGAATGCAAGTCATTGCGGGAGCGTTGGTGTTTGTCGCAGTCGTATTGCTAGGATTAAGTGCCTTTGCAACATCGGGTGGAACGGTAACAGCAGGAATTGCAGTAGCAGTGCTATTGGGAGCCATTATTCCGTGGCAAGCTGCTAGACGAATTGAGGAAGTCACTTAGCCCCTGCCATGCCCTAAAGGACGTGGTTGCAAGAAGAGGAAAGCAGAGAAGCTTCGCTCTCATAACTTCACCATTTTAGTGTGGAAAAATGCGAAGTTAAAGGGCTTTCAACCTGACAATTAGTGTCAAAAATTTATATCTCCTCTAACCCCACGGCTTTAGCCTAGGGTAATACAAATGAACAAAAACAAACGGGCTTTAGCCCTGATAATCAATACACATGAAACTAACAAGTTTATTTTTCTTACTATCTTTTTCAGCTTTTTCCCAATACAGTATTCGCCGTCCCGACGCTATTCCTTTACATGGACAATGGTCGTTTGCCATGGACACACGAGAAGTTGGAGCCACCAAAGGCTGGTACAAAGACAACTATGCCGTGGGGGGCTGGGACAAAGTAAACGTGCCTCACTGTTTTTCGGTGGATCCGCGCTATCAGTTTTACACAGGAACCGTCTGGTACCGCAAGTCGTTTCCGTGGCAAGTGCAGGCGGGCAAACGCGTGATTTTGCACTTTGATGCGGCCTATTACGCCACGACGATTTGGCTCAATAACCAAAAAATTGGAACGCACGAAGGTGGCTATACGCCGTTTCGTTTTGACGTTACTGATTACCTAAAATCGGGCGATAATGTACTGGCCGTTTCTGTCAATAACGATACATGGCAAACGGGTTCTATTCCTGGTGCGAAAGACAACGGCAACGCCAACGACCCTTTTCCAGGGTGGATTAACTACGGAGGTTTGATTCGCCCCGTTTATCTGACCATTGAGCCTGAATTGTACCTCGAAAACCTTAAAATAGACGCGCAACCCGATTTAGCAACGGGAACAGCGACCCTCCGCTTGCAAGCCCGCGTCCGCAATGCTTCTACCCAAACCCAAAATCCCAAATTAACCACTTCCGTTATGTTGGGAAATCAAGCCTTAAAATTGGTTTGGAAAAATGCTTCAACTGCCGTTGCTGCGGGAAAAACGGGGCTGCTGGATGCCGAAACGTCACTCAAAGCCGCCGATGTAAAACTGTGGAATATTGATTCACCCCAGCTTTATCAGCTTCAAGCCGTGGTAGGGAGCGATACCCTTTCAAGCTCGTTTGGAATTCGTAAAGTAGAGGTGAAAAACGCCCAACTGCTTCTCAACGGCCAGCCGATTCGCTTGGCGGGAGGAAATCGGGTGGTTGATTATCCAAGTTTGGGCTCATTAGAGCCCGATTGGTTGGTCGAAAAAGATTTTCGCTTGATGAAAGAAGCAGGAATGGAGTTTCATCGCCTGACTCACTACACCCCCAGCGAAACGTTTTACGACCTAGCCGACCGCTACGGAATGCTCATTATCACCGAAGCGGGCAACTGGCAACTTACCCCTACTCAGATGGACAACGACACCATTCGTGAGAAGTTCAAACAGCAGTTTCGGGAAATGGCCGAGCGCGACTGGAACCACCCTTGCGTCATTGCGTACAGCGTTGGGAATGAGTACTTGTCCGAAACGCCTTCGGGGCAACGTTGGACCAAAGACATGATGGTCTATGGCAAAAGCCTTGATTCCAGTCGTTTGTTTACTTTCGCGTCTATGCGTCTCAATATCTTACCCGCCAAACCCGAAGATGAGGCTACTCAATACTGCGATTTTGTATCGACCAATACCTACGGCAACCACGCTAAAATATTTGACCACATCCACGCACTGTACCCCGACAAGCCCATTCTTATCAGCGAGTGGGGAATCCGCGCCGATACACCTACGGGCGAAGCAGGGCAAGTCAGTCATTTGGAAAAGGTGATGGCTGAGATTCGCCAGCGTCCGTACATTGTGGGCGCTTCGTGGTGGTCGTTCAACGATTACCAAAGCCGACACGTAGGCACGAATCCCAACGGCTACCGTCCGTGGGGGTTGGTGGGGCCAGAGCGAAACAAACGCCCCCTTTACCACGCCCATCGCCGCGAAATGTCGCCCATTACGCTCGAAAAAGTACGTTATCAGGCGGGCGGTCAAGGCATTCATCAGTTAGTCATACGGGTCAACAACCGCAGTGATTTTCCAGCCTATGCGTTGAAAAACTACACGCTCAAAGCGGGCGAAACAACTTTTAAACTTCCCGATTTAGCCCCAGGGCAAAGTGCCGAAATAACGCTTCCTGTACGTGGTTTTGAACAAAAACTTACGCTGGAGGTCGTCAAGCCCACGGGCTATTCGGTCATCAGCGAGACTTTTGAATTAAAATAGATTTCAGACCTGTAAGCCGGGCCGCCGGAGCGGTTTT
>JBDHXS010000541.1:0-4732 GCA_039810845.1 Runella sp.
AACTAAAAATCGAAATGTTTTTGCTTTAAATGTCCGAATTTTTAGCCCTTCGCTATAGAATAAGACGGACGAAATGGTAATCCCTATAAAAAAGAAGTGATAAAGTTGTGGGGTATTGATTGGCAAAGAAAATATTAGAGAATACGTGTAGCGAATCAGATAATTACCGTTACCCCGAAGTAACTCCCCAACCAAGAAAAAAAATAAATAACCACAGAAAAACAAATAACCAACTTGTTTTCGATAATATAAAAATAGGATAAAGTGATAAATTAATAAGGCTAAAATAACGCCAAAATAAACGCCGTAATAAAGACTACTTTGGTCATTGCGCTCATAAAGGGCATTTTGTTGCCATATTTTCAAGGGGAATAATTTAGTATTAAAACCTTCGCATCTAAGATAAATTACATATTTGCCTGCTACATCTGGTAATGGAAAAGCATAATTTTGAACGGGGAACAAACGGTTTTTTGCCCCACACCAATCTCCTGCCTGCAAAGTCTTTATAGTCTTTCCTGTTGAATCCAAACAGTAGAAATCAATTTTTCCGTAGTGTACGTAGTCTAATTCTAACAGCCACGGATTCTTTAATGTGGCAGCCGACGGAATATCTACGATCAATCGTACCCAATAGGCCGACAATGAAAACCCATAACTGCGTTTAGCAGGGGTGAATGCTCCAAAACGTTGTACATCTAACAGCGTCATGGCAAGAGTTGTATCTTCAAATACCTCAACCTGGCCTGAAATATCATACATGGTGCGGTCAGGTTGAAGCGTCACCGGCGTCTGAGCATTAATGGAAATAAAGCTAATAGATAAAATGAATAATAAAATATAACGCATAAAGTGGAAATGTTTCTTAGAGTAAAGCTAAAAAAAAGGCACTAGCCACCAAATCTCACAGAAATAATAAGAAAAAAATCACGGTTTCCGTGAGGGGAAAATCGCGGTTTAGAGTATGGTTTACCTTAGCTCAGTTATAGAAATTTGTAGAAAAATTTAGCACTTAGCTATTTAAACTTATGAAAGTGAAGATTTTCAACATCCTAAATGCAAGATTCAAATTCCTTCTACTTATAATAACTATCGCTATGAAATATATCTCATACTTCAATTTACTCATTTTAATTATGGTTGTTGGCTGCAAAAAAGAAAAAGAAATAACCCCTGGGAAAGGCACAAATTTATTGACAATTGTAAAAAAAATAGATTTGGCCATTTCACGAAACACTTTTAAGTTAGGCGAAGACAGTCAGTCCATTACTATTAAAATTAGTGCTTTTGATGCAGGTGGAAAGTCAGTAATATTGCCAGATTCGATGGTAAAATTTTATGCAAATAATCAAGTACTTCTAAAGGCTGAAGTATTACCAACAGAAGAAAAAAACTATGAGATTTATGCCCAATTTGGCGATATAAAAACTAATATAGCTACTCTTAAATCATATATCAGATTTCGGACAATTGCTATCAATGTGAGTAAAAATACCTTTTTCTTAGAAGAGGACAAAACAGCGATTCAATTTTCGGTTGTTGGAGTTGATAGTGTTGGGGGAATCACTCCCCTACCAATGGCACAGATATTTTTGAATGACCAGATACTTGCAACTTCTTCTTTTATCCCAGACCGTTTAGGAGATTATACTCTAAAAGCCAAATTTTTACGCCTTGAAAGCCAACCAGTTATAGTTCGTTCTATTTCTATTATTGATCGCATTAAAAAATTAAAACTGACGGCAAGTCGTACTTACCACACTTTTGATGAGGATACCGAACCTATTAATTTCACCGTGACGGGTACTGATAGCACTAATAAAGAATACATTTTAAGTTTACCAACAATCCAACTTTTATCGAACAATACACTGCTTACCTCTGCTAATATTTTACCTAAAACCAGCGGTAATTTCACGATAAAAGCCAAGTTAGGTACAATTGAGAGCAACTCAATTTTGGTGTTGTCGCGGGCATTTATGGACAGAATTAAAAGCCTCCGTGTTATTCCGAGCAAATTTACTTTCATGCTTGATGAAGATATAACACCTATTACACTCGAAGTGAGAGGAGAAGATAGCACTCGAAAATCATATAATCTTGCCCCTCCCCGAGTTACACTTTTTGTAAATAACCAAGCTCTAAATGACAATACCTTTACACCTAATCAAAAAGGCACATTTATTGTTAGGGCAGAAGGGAATAAAATTGTAAGTCCAACCCAAAATGTTACTGCAAAAATCCTGACAGAAGAAGCAGGAAAGATTATTCTTTTTCCTAATTCTGACGAACTGGGTATAATAAGTTCTACAGGAAGGATTTTAGCCGATGGGAAAACGACTTTGGAGCTTACCAACCTATTTTATGATAAGCAAGATAATTTTCTAAATTATCCAAAAGGTATTAAGTATTATGCAAATGGTCAGGCGCTTGCAGGAAAGGAATTTAAAACAAACCAAGCAGGTACATATCGTCTTCAAGCGCGAGGTTATGGTGTGAGTAGTAATGAATTGGTTTTAGTAGCACGCCCTTTAACCACTTATCCAGTTGTAAAAATTCCAATTATTTTTCATGCCCTCAATGTGTCTTTGACAAAAGCCGATGTGGAGAAAGAGATTACACTTATCAATAATTATTTCCGGAAGCAAAATCAAAATTCGGTTGAAGACCCTAATTATGTGGATACTTATATAGAATTTTATTTAGCCACAAAAGACCCTAATGGCCAGCTCTTGACTGAACCAGGCATCAATAAAATAGATGGGCCAAAGAAAACGGAAAAATACTCGACCAAAGAGATGGACGAACAAGCCTGGCTAAACTATTGGCAACCAAAGTCTTATTTGAATGTATGGGTGGCTAATATTGATTTTCCTGGAAGCTACGCCCGGTTTCCAGCAGTAGCTCAACCATTGGCAGGTACGCAAACATTGACAAATCGAAATGCTACACCTGCGGCTCCTTATGGCACATTTTATCGTCGTGATATGCTCGGCGAAACAACACTGGCTCATGAAGTAGGACACATGCTTGCATGTGGACATGTATTCAATGAGGTAAAATGCGATGAGGCTGACTACTGTTTTGATACGCCTGAACATTACTTACCAGATGCACTAAAAAACTACCTAAATCTCACAACCGTAAATCGCTCAAGTTGTAATTCTTGGGAGGGAGGAGGTAGTTTTAAATCAACAAATATTATGGATTATGGTGAGGGATATAAGAATTCTTTCACATGGGACCAACGCGAACGAATGAGGCACGTGATTGAACACGGATTGTGGCTTCCTACGCCCAATAATGGATTTAAAGGCGGTAGATTAGGCGTGAGTGAAGCAGGAAAAGTAACAAAACCAAAGACTGTACCATTTGGGATGAAAATTGTTTTTTGCCCCGAACACCAGAAATTTGAGTAAAAAATGAGAATAAATTGGAAAATTTGCTTTTTATAAAGCTCTAACCTTTGTCAAAGTTCAGAAACTTTGACAAAGGTATTTTGCTACCCGCGTTGCCGCGCTGCTTCATAAATCACCATCCCGGCCGCTACCGATACATTCAACGAAGCCACTTTACCGGCCATCGGGATTTTTATGGCCATATTTGAACGACGAATGAGGTCGGACGATACGCCGTCTTCTTCCGAACCCATGATGATAGCCGTAGGAGTGGTGAAATCAACGTTAGATACAATCTGAGCCGCTTTTTCCGTACAAACAATCACCTGTACTCCGCTGTCCTGCAAATACTGCATGGTCTCTATCAGGTTATTTTCCCGACATACAGGAATGTGACTCAACGCACCTGATGAAGTTTTGAGTGCATCACTGTTGATTTGAGCTGCTCCCCGCATAGGTACCACCAACGCATGAACGCCCATACATTCGGCAGTACGCGCAATGGCTCCGAAATTCCGAACATCCGTAATACGGTCCAGTAAAAGCAAAAGTGGTATTTCACCTTTTTCAAAAATTCCCGTCAGGATATTATGCAGCGAAACGTACCGAATCGCTGACATGAAGGCAATGACTCCCTGGTGATTTTTGCGCGTAATTTGGTTCAGTTTTTCCATTGGAACCCGCTGAACCGGAATGCCGCGTTCATTGGCCAATTGCTGAATTTCGGTAAAATTTTGCTCTCTGAGAATAAGAATTTTATCAATTTCCGTTCCTGATCGCAGCGCTTCGGTAAGGGGTTGCGTCCCAAAAACCAATTCTTTTTCCCGCGCTTTATCCACGGGGATGGTATTATGTACTCTTCTTTTTGGAAATTCGTCTTTTGGAAATGCCATGATTTTAAAGTTTTTTAGCTATCACCATTGCCATGCCCGGTATGGTAAAATAGCGTATAGTTTTATATATTTTTAATCCTGCCGCCCGTTGCCAGCTTTGAATTTCAGCGACTGTCCAATTGCCGGAAGTGCTTGTTAAACCAAAAAACAAACTGCTCGAACTTCCTACTAACTCGGGCTTACCGGCAAATACGGGGCGGATAAATT
This sequence comes from Runella sp., assembly GCA_039810845.1. Taxonomy (GTDB): domain Bacteria; phylum Bacteroidota; class Bacteroidia; order Cytophagales; family Spirosomataceae; genus Runella. The sequence continues at coordinate 4,499 of JBDHXS010000541.1, forward strand.
CATTAACAATAAAAATACCGCCTTTGCGTAAACTGCGCATTACCCGTTTCGTCAATTCTTGGTTTTGCTCTTCTGTAAAATGATGCGCTACATTGGACAATAAAACCACATCGTAGCGATTTTCGCCCAAATCATCGGTCAGTGCGTTTCCTATCTCAAAATCAATTTGGTTTTGAATATCATCGGCCAACGGCGTAGCTTTCTCAATAGCTCCTGCCAAATCCAAAATTGTCG
>JBDHXS010000542.1:0-4717 GCA_039810845.1 Runella sp.
TTTTTATTTCCACTTAGACAAAATGTGGTGGGGTGAAACCAAAGAAGGTACAGCCAAAACGATAGAGCTTGCTCACCAAAGCGGTCTCAAAGTAATGCTCAAACCTCACGCCTGGGTAGGGCGAGGAGGCTATACGGGCGATTTTGATCTCAAAACGGAAGCAGATTGGCAGACATTTGAGAAAGATTTTGGAAATTATATACTTGCCAATGCCTACATTGCCGATTCGATGAAAGTAGAGTTGTTTTGCATAGCCACCGAAATGGATAATTTTGCTCGAAAGCGAGTCACTTTTTGGAAAAATCTTATTAAAGAAGTACGCAAAATTTACCACGGCCCATTGACCTATGCCGACAATTGGAATCATTATCTGCGAAACCCATTTTGGGCTGATTTGGACTATGTGGGAGTGGATGCTTATTTTCCGTTATCTTCCGAAAAACACCCTTCGATAGAAACTTTGCAGAAGGGATGGAAATTGCATTTGGATGAATTGGAAGATTTTGCCGCGAAAATTCAGAAACCTGTCTTGTTTACCGAGTTTGGCTACCGAAGTGTGGACTTTGCCGCTCATAGGCCTTGGGAGTCGCACGACGATAAGCCCGAAAATATGGTCTTGCAAGCCGATGCCTATCGGGCTTTTTTTAAGGAAGTGTGGCCGCGAAAGTGGTTAGTAGGGGCTTTTGCTTGGAAGTGGTTTTTGCACCAACCTCGCCGTTTTCACCGTGATGCGTTTTCGCCGCAAGAAAAACCAGCTGAAGATGTATTGAGGGAAGAGTTTGGACAAAAATAAAGTTATGGTTTTCGGTCTTTGACTACCAAAAAAAAATCATTTTCGAGGGCTAAATAGCCGTATTCGTACACAAAAAAGTAAGTAGCACCTTTTTGAGTAGTACGGATATTGGTAAAATAACTAAAGTCAAAGCCTTCCCGAATCAGCGAACTTTTTGAGATTTTTGCTTTGTCATCTTTACAAGCTTCTTCCAAAATCCGCCGATTTTTTCGGAGCGTGTTGTTGATGTTCCGGACCAAATTATTGGAATCGGAATTGAGTTTGTTGTTGTATGCATTGCGGCATAAGTCCGAGCAAAATTTCTTGTCTGACCTTCCAATAATTTTTTCACCACATTCTAAGCATTCTTTCATGTCGTTTTAATAGCTTTTAAGTCATTTTATTTAAGAACCGCTTCCTTTTGTTTTGCAATAAAAATATTTGAGTGCTTTAGGTATTCATAAATTATATCAGTAGGCTAAAAATAATAAAATGTAGGCTGTTTTTCACAACTATACGGGTTCATCTGATTAAAAATAAAAATTTCTTTGCCCTACAAGAAACTTTATTGAATTTTGTATCGTTGACTTGTCAACTATGTTAAAATCAACTTTATAATGGAAGAGGATAAAGAGTCACTTCAATTCATTTTTGGGAGTACGATTAGGGCATTACATAAATTGTCGGCTGCCGAATTTGAGAAAAAAGGAATTGCAGTTGCGCCTGAGCAATTTCATTTACTTAAACTTATTTCCTCAAAAGAAGACGCAATTCAATCAGAGTTGGCAGAGATTTTACAGCTTGATAAGTCGGGAATTATGCGCCATATTGACCAAATGGAGGCAAAAGGGCTTGTTCAACGTATAAATGATGCCAATGACCGTCGCAAAAAATACATCATTGTCACGGAGGCGGGAGTCGCAGAGTTAGAAAAATGTAAAGAAGCCATTAGTGGCCTTGGCGATGTCATATTAAAAGGTATCTCAGATGCCGAATTGCTCATCTTCAAACAAGTGTTATCAAAGCTAAAAGCAAACGCAGAAGGATAAATTTTTATTCAAATAGTTGATTTGTCAACTATATCAAAGTCAACTTTCTCTAATAAAAATTCAATTTATAAACGAATGAAAAAAACAAGTTTTTTAATTTATTTGATTTGGCAAGTAGGTATGCTAACCGCTTATAGCCAACAGCAGGAAGGCGGCACTCCGCTGGGCGGAGTATCGCTTTCATTAAAGGAGTGTGTTGCTTATGCCCTAAAAAGTCATTTGAGTAATACCATTGCCAATAACGAAATTTTAGCGGCCAACGAAAAGGCAAAAGAAGCATTAGCGGGTTATTTGCCACAGGTTAGTACCAATATCACTTTTGATGATAACCTCAAACGTCAAGTTTCGGTTATTCCAGCGGGTGCATTTAGTCCAAATGAAATCAGAATTCAGTTTGGGAATCAGTACAACACCAATGCTACTGCTCAAGTTGACCAAGTTATTTATGACAAAGCCATGTTGCTTGGATTAAAAGCCTCCGAACCTAACAAGCAATTGGCCGTTTTGAAAAAAGAGCAAACCGAAGATAACCTTATTTACAGTACTGCAAACGCTTATTTTCAGGTACTTGTCTATTTGGAGCAGGAAAAAATTACACTCGAAAACGAAAAGAAGTATCGCGAATTATTGGAGATTTTGAAATTAAGATGGGAGAAAGGAGTCATTAAAAAGACCGATTATGACCGTACAAAGTCTACGTTGAATAACATATTATCGCAAAAATCAATTATTCAGGCCAACAAAGAAGTAGCTTTGAATAAATTGAAGAATGTAATAGGAATGCCACTAAGTGTACAAATAAAAGTCTTGGAAATCGCCAATTACGAATTGCAAACGAAGATCGAGAGAGAAAATGACCTCGAGGTCAATAATATCTTGGACTACAAGATTCAGAACAACAACATTTTGCTTCAAGAATTGGAGGTGAAACGTAAGCAAGCGGCTTTTCTTCCTACTGTTTCGATGTATGGCCGTTATGGCGTGATGAGCTTTGGCAATGACTTTGGTAAATCGCTTAGCAATTGGGTTGATTTTTCCTCTGTCGGACTCAAAATAAATGTGCCCATTTTTAGTGGATACCGTAAAAACAGCCAATTAAAACAAAGCGAAATAAGTCTGTTGAATGCCCGAACCAATCAAAAAATGAGTTTGGAGAATCTGAACTTAGCCTTCCAAAATTCGGCTTCTTTGATTCAAAAAGCCCAGTCAGATCTAAAAATCAATAAAGAAAACCTTGCTTTTGCCAAAGAGGTATTTGAAAGCAGCAGCCTCGAATACCAAAAAGGGGTTTCTACCCTCTCAGATGTACTCAATGCCGATTATTCCTACAAAGAGGCACAAAGTAACTACGTGACTTCACTTATCAATTTCCTGAGTTCAAGACTCGAATACGAAAAATCAAAAGGTAACCTAAAAAGTTACATCAATCAATTCTAATCTTTACACTAATGAAAAAGTCTGTCATCCTTATAATATCAATCATTGCCTTGGGAGGAGTTATCGCTTTTACCCTTGCTAAAAATAAGAGAAAAATTGAAGCCAATAAAGTGGTTGTTGACCGTTCTATGCTTCCTGTTGCTGTTTCAACGATAAAAGCCGATTTTCAGCCTTACGACGGCAAAGTGGTACTGCCTGCCAATCTGGAACTGAACAATGAGGCTACCATTGCCATCGGCGTTCAGGGCAAAATCGAAAAATTGTCTGTTGAAGTTGGTTCACGGGTTTCAAAAGGGCAAGTAATTGGCCAATTAGATTCAAAACTGAAATTAATCAACTTGAAAGCCAACGAATTGACACTTTCTAAATTGGAAAAAGAATTCCAACGAAACGAGGATTTGTTCAAAGGAAATGCAGGGACAGAATTGAGTGTCATCAATTCAAAATACGATGTAGAAAATACCCGTATCCAAATTGAGCAAGTAAAACAACAAATTGAGGATGGCAAAATCATTTCGCCCATCAGCGGAATTGTTACTTCCCGTAAATTGATGGCGGGTGAATTTGTGAGTCCAGGAACGGTGATTGCCACGATTGTTGACGATGTTCATTTGAAAGCGGTTGTATTTGTGAACGAAAAAGATGTATATCAGTTGAAGTTAGGTCAAGCCGCAGCGATTTCTTCGGATGTTTTTCCGAACAAAAATTTTGTAGGCCAAGTGAAATTTATCTCGCCAAAAGGCGATGAAAACCACAATTATAGAGTGGAATTACAACTAAATACCAATCAATTAAGAGCAGGAACTTATGTGATGGTAGGGTTTGATTTGGGACGTAAAGCCAGTGTGTTACAAATTCCAAAATTGGCTTTGGTAGAAGGAACAAAAAATCCGTATGTCTATGTGGTTCAAGACAATGTGGCCACGATTCAAAAAATCACGGTTGGACGTGAAATCGGAGAAAATATTGAAGTGATTTCTGGCTTACAAGCAGGACAAGAAGTAGTAACCAGCGGGCAAATCAACTTGACCAATGGTAGTAAAATTAGTAAAACTACCAATCAATAATCGTTAAAAAGATGTCAATTACTGAAATATCCATAAAACGACCATTACTGATTACGGTAATTTTCGTAACGCTGATTTTGTTTGGTTTTGTAAGTTATAAACAACTCAATTATAACCTATTACCCAAATTTGAAGCGAATATCATCATGGTGCAGACAATCTATCGTGGGGCATCGTCTGATGAAATCCAGAACGTTGTAACCAAGCCTATTGAAGAAGCCGTTTCGGCTATTGAAGGGATTGATAAAGTTTCTTCTTCTTCCTCTGAGGGGCTTTCATTGGTAACCGTACAATTAAAATCGGGTATCAATACACTTGATGCTCAACGAGATGCAGAACGGAAAATCAACCAAATCAAGTCCATATTACCCGATGATGCCGAATACCCCGTA
>JBDHXS010000543.1:0-4717 GCA_039810845.1 Runella sp.
AGGAGCTGAACGTTCCATTGGCGTTACCCGAAAGTGTAACGGATGCTGTTCCTGTATTGCAATAGGGGGAGTTGTTATAGTTGATGGTGGCCGAAGGTGCAGCAGAGATGGTGATGTTTGCCGTGGTTTGGAATTGCGGGCAACCTGCTGCGGCAGGAATGGTGTAAGAGACGACATAACTTCCTGGTGTCGAGCTGGCAAGGTTGATATCTCCCGAATTGGCATTGATGCTCAAACCGTTAGAGGAGCTGAACGTTCCATTGGCGTTACCCGAAAGTGTAACGGATGCTGTTCCTGTATTGCAATAGGGGGAGTTGTTATAGTTGATGGTGGCCGAAGGTGGTGGAGATACCGAAAACGTTGCACTTGGCCCAGCTGCGGCTGCATTATTGCCTACGGCGTCACTGGCAGTGTTGGCTGCAATGCTAATGCCTAATGTACCCGTTCCTGTAAAATTACTTAATGTTACCGTTCGGACACTTGTTCCGGAGCCACTTACAGCCACATTGGCGGAGGCATTTCCCATCGTATTTAAAGTGATATTTCCATTTGCCAGCGAAATACTGCTTGCTCCAGTGTAAGAAATGGTATAAGTGATTGACCCACAACTCGCTGCATTAGCACTGGGTGAACCTATAGAAATGGTTGGGGCAGTTTTGTCTATTGTGTACACTTCACCTGATGTATAAGGTGTTGTTACCATTGGAGTTGTCCCCGTGGTATTCACCATATCCAGACGGATGGTTCCGTCTCCTGACCCTGTATTTACGGGTATCGTCCAAGTAGTTCCCGAACCTGTGGGTGTTCCTACACTTGCCCCTGAAATTCCGCCTGTGGTAGTGAGCGAAAAATTAGCGGCAGTTAAGCCAGATACATTACCTGAAAAAGTGACCGTATAATTGACCGAAGCGGCGTTGGTGGGATTAGTTGACGCTCGATTTACAGACGATACTGTAGCCGCAGAGGAAGGTGCATTCACAAGGGTAATGGTTAGAGGGGTATTAGTTTGAGGGCTATTAGCTCCACAATTACCCGAAACATTGCATAAAACCCGATAAGTACCCGAAGTAGGAGCTACAAATTCAACTTGTGAGTTTGTACCACAAAAATCGTCATTAAATGTTACAAAACCACTGGGTCCATAAACGGTCATGAAACTGTTATAATTGGTAGGGACAGGGTTATTAGAACTGGGGTTACAGAAACTAAAACGATAGGTATTGCCCGCTACTAAATTGTTGATATTGTGGTATTCGCCCGGTTGCATATCGCAGGCTTCAGTTATGACACCTAAAACTAAGGTAGAGCCAGGGGTGGGCGAACAAAAAGTAGTAGTGCTTGTATTAGGACATTGCCCAAAAGTGTTAAACACAATAAAAGCAATCAATGAAAGGGTAGAGATAAATTTTACCATCGTATTTTGAGTATTCTTCTGAATGTTGAGAATTAAAAGCTCCAAATACTAAGGTAAGAGGCTGTTTTGGGCATCAAAGGGCTGTATTGATAACTGTAATTTCCCTAAGAATAGCTGTTATTAAAAACTGGATAACTGAAAGAAGACTTTATTGAAGAAATTTGTTGAGCGCGTTGAGAATAGCTTCCTTTTTACGAACAGCCACGGGTATGAGATAGCCTCCGTGCATAACCAATTGCCCGCCATCAGTTTTGTCAAATTTATTAATTTGATTCAGATTAATAATGTAGGAATGATGAGAACGAATGAAGTGGGCATTTTCAAGTAATTTATCATATTCGCCTAGATTTTTGGAGACTAAAATCTCCCGATCGTCAATGAGTCTAAAAAGCGTATAGCTGCCTTCTGCTTTGCAGAAAACAATGTCAGAAAGCATCACCACGTAAATAGTATCCGAATCGCGAAGAACCATTTTTCTATTTTGGGAGGTTAGCTTTTCTAAATTTTCCCGTAAAACCGCGAGTTGAATTTGTGTTTGATTGGACTTTAATTGTTCTTTCGCCCTTTTTACAGCATTCAGAAGGTCATCTGTATCAATAGGCTTTAGTAAATAATCAAGCGCAGCATACCGAAACGCTTCAATCGCAAATTGATCATGTGCCGATACCAAAACCACTTGGAAATGGCGATTTGGTAAGGATTTCAGCAACTCCAATCCCGTACCGTCACCGAGCATAATATCCAAAAATACCAAATCAGTTTCTGTATGTGCCAATAAGAGTTTGCCTTCTTCAAACGAAACTGCTTCGCCAATGATTTGAATATCAGGACAAAACAATTCCAAAAGTTTCCGTAGACCTCGACGGTGAATTTCTTCGTCGTCAATCAAAATACACGTCATCCTACACGTTGATTAGAGGTAAGTGAAAAGTGACCCTCGTCCCCGCTATTTGGTGCGCAGAGTCCACCACATCTTCGATGATAAAGTCAATTTTGGCTTTGTGTTGTTGATTCAGAACCGCTATTCGTTCCTGCGTAATCTGTGTAGCCAACGATTGTCGGTCTGACTCAGTAGTAAGTTCGGTAGCCTTTATTCGGCCAATTCCATTGTCGGTGATGTTAAGCATAATCCCATTCTTTTCAGGTCGAAACAAAACGTCAATCCTACCTTTGTTGTTGAGGGGTTTGATGCCGTGTTCCAACGCATTTTCCAGAAAAGGTTGGGCCAACATGGGCGGAATTCCCACTTGCTCGGCTTCAATGCTGTTTTCGACGTTGATTTGGTAGTCAAATTTATCCCCAAATCGTATTTTCTGAATGTCGAGATAATTTTGCAGTGTAGTAATTTCTTCCGAAAGTGGAATAAAATCTACACGACTGTTTTCAAGCACTGAGCGCATCAATTTCCCGAACTTAGAAAGGTACGAAACCGCAGGAGTAGAATCTTGTTTTTCCAATAAAAATGTTTGAATGGAAGACAATACATTGAAGAAAAAGTGAGGATTAATTTGCGTGCGAAGTAGTTTCTGATTAATGGCCAAAACCTGATTTTGTTGCTTTAAAATACGCTGACGTACATAAAAAGCCGTCAATAAAACGATGCCTAGCAGCGATACGCCAAAGAGAGCCATCCAAAGGTTTCTTTCCTGAATTTCCAACGCTTGAATTTGATTTTGACGATTGAGTTCTCTGATTTGATGCTCTTTTTTTTCAGTCTCATAACGAATCTGCAATTCCTGAATTTTAGCCAGACTTTTTTCGTTCAGAATGCTATCCTGGATTTTGGCCTTTCGCTGTTGATAAACCAATGCTTTTGAGAAATCTTTCTGCTTTTCGTAGCTCTTGGTCAACGTATTGTAGAGTTTACTCAACACCTCTCGTTCGTTCAATTCTTCGGCAATCGCTATCGCTTCCTGTGCCATTTTCTGTGCCTCCGAAACGCGGTCATTTTCCAGATAAACCCGTGCTAGATTAGCCATTGCATTGAGTCGGGGCTTTTTTGCCTTTAACTTATCGGCATATTCCATGCTTTGAAGAAAATACTTCTCTGCTGCCGTATAGTTTTCTTTGACAGATTCGATATTGCCAAGATTATTGAGTCGATTGGCTGCTCCCATCCAATCGTTCATTTTGTAGGCAATGTCTAATGCTCTTTTGAACATTTTTATTGCTTCCTCATTTTGTTTGGTGAAACTGTAATACGTTCCCAAATTGTTGAGGCAAACGGCTATGTAAGGAAGCTTGTTCAATTTTTCGGCAAATTTGAGTGCTTCTCGGTAGTAGAATTCGCTCTTTTCCAACTGTTTTGTTTTTCCATAAATAGTACCAAACCCAATGGCGGCTAAATACTGCAATTCATCGGATTGACTTTCGCGGGCGGTTTTTTCTACTTCCAGTACACATTCTAAGGCTTTTTCGTATTGGTTTTCATCCAGATAACTGCTGGCAATGTTGTTATACATCACCGCACGATACCGTGGATAACGTTTAGGCTCATAGACTTTATAATAACTGTCGGCATATTTGAGGGCTTCATAATAATATGCTCGCTCTTTGGCGGGTTTGCCGTGGTAATACTGGTAAACTCCAAAAGCGTGATTTGTTTTTAATAGACCTTTCTGGTCATTTTTTTTGGTAAAATAAGTAAAACTACGATTATTTAATTGATAAGAACTGTCGGGATAAGTACGAACGAGCGTAGAAGCCAGATAATGATCTACCCACGCTTTTGCCGATTCGTTTTGAATTGTATTGGCAAGAGGAACGGCTATCTGAATGTATTTTTTGATAGAATCTCCCTGATTGAGCAGACTGAATTGGTCGCAGAGTTGAATAATTAACTCCACTTTTTGATTGGGAGAAGAAGTGGTTTGAAGTTTTTGAATTAATGCTTTTATGTCTTCAGTCGATTGAGTCCATCCGTACTGCATTGTCAGAAAGCAATAAAAAAGCAGGAAAATTCTTGGATTCATAAACGTAGGAATGATTAGCAAGCGCTTGAACAAATGTACTTAAAATCCAAGAAATTGAGAACGCATGATACATTTCCGAACACCCAAAACGAATATTTGGAGGAAGTATTTATTTTCATAACAGCAGCGAAAAAATCAAAACCAATTCATACCTTTTCAAGATAACGATAAGTAACAGGTCGAGACAGTTACAATTGATATTTGATGCCTTTTAATCCATAAGTGTTTATGTTTTGGGGATAAGTGTTTTGGGGATGTAGAATGTTATCGAGTTTGGGAAGACGGGCTTATATCCGATTTTTGGAGTCTATGATATTGGTGACAGGGCCGT
>JBDHXS010000544.1:0-4712 GCA_039810845.1 Runella sp.
ATAAAAAATCGAAATTATTAGGAATGAATCAAGACAAACAGTGGGTTTTATTGGCAAATTACGCTGATAAAAGCCTGTTAAGAAACGAATTAGGTTTTGAGCTGAGTCGTAGGCTTGGACTCGCTTATACACCCTCGAGTAGGTTTGTTGACGTTGTACTTAACAATCAGTATATTGGTAATTATCAGCTTGTTGAACAAATAGAAGTGAGCCCTACCAAAGTCAATGTTGCTGAACAAAAAATGGGGAATAGCAATATTTCGGGAGGGTATCTGGTAGAAGTCGACGGGTTTGCCAGCACCGAGAAGGTGTATTTTATGACACCCTATCGAATGCCGATTTCAGTGCATTATCCAGATGATGAAGATATTACATCCGAACAAAAAAGTTACATCAGAGGCCACATTGAAAAGTTTGAAAAAGCATTGTTTTCAACTAACTTCGATGACCCTATTGACGGTTATAAAAAATATTTCGACATTGATTCTTACATCAATTTTTACTTAGTCAATGAAATCATAGGCAACCCTGATTTATTCTGGAGTACTTATTTTTATAAAAACCAAAACGACGATAAAATCTACGCGGGTCCTGTTTGGGACTTTGATTTATCGGCTAATAATGACAACCGTTTGGGAGATTTTCAAAATAAGTTAATGTTGACCACCGCTCATGAGCCAAAAATGTGGATTAATAGGCTCATGCAAGATAAGGTTTTTCGGAATAAAATAAGACAACGTTGGAATGAACTAAAAACCAATAAGCTGCAAAATCTCCCTTTTTATATTGACCAACTTTCTATCAAAATAAACGCTTCGCAAAAGAAAAATTTCACCAAATGGAACATCCTCAATGAGAAAGTTTACAGAAATTTTCAGGCTGCGGGTTCGTTTGATGCCGAGGTAATTTACCTCAAAAACTTCTATATCAATCGCATCAGTTGGTTAGATACTCAATTTAATGGAAGCCGCTTTGATTAACATTTAACTCTTTACCCGACTTTTCTCACTGTCGGAGCCACCCGTTTGTCTGACGTTCAGGGTTTTACCTTTATTGAAACGATAGGAAAGCGTCAGGGTCACCACGCGCGAATCTAAATAACTGAACCAATTGGCCGACGCATTGGCGATGTTGCGAATGTCGCCCTTGATTTGATTGGTATAAAATATATCACTGATGTTAAGCTTGATTGTCCCCTGATTCTTCCATACTTTTTTAGCCAACCCCGCCCGCACGGAACCAATCGGATAGATCAGCAATTGTCCCAGTAAAAATTTCGTTTGGTACGACCCGGCCAATTCAGCCGACCACGAGCTGCTGAGTTGGAATTGATTAGTGGGAATGAAGGCCCAATAAAACCGCGACTCGTCCAGCTTTTGACCGTACAGCGTGGCCTTAAAACCGTTGCTGATGTATTCCGTATAGACATTAAGCGACCACCATTTGGCGAGTTGAAAACTACCGTTCATCGAAATGCCGTAAGAGATCCGTTGGCCGAAATTGCCCGGACGGCTGTAATAGATCGTGCCGCGCTGTTCGTTGGTTTCCGAAATGACATTTTTCGCCACGCTGTATTGCAGTGTGGTGGTAATCTTATTTTTAAAAGTGTGGGACAACTCCAAATTATACGAAAAGGTTGGTTGCAGAAAGGGATTTCCGCCATAGTAGGTAAAACGGTCGAGCGGGTATGAAAACGGATTCATGTCCTGATAATTAGGCCGGTCTATCCGACGACCAAAGGAGAAACCCAATTGATGCGTACCCGTCGTATCCATACGGTATTGCAGGTAAAACGTCGGAAATAAGTTGTTATATTTTCGGGTAAACGTAGAGTCTTTGGTTTGTTTGTTTCCCAACTGATGCCCTTTGATATTGGTGTTTTCAAACCGAAGTCCCGCCTGCACTGACAGTCGCTTGAAGTCTCTCGAATAGTTGAGGTAGCCGGCATTGATGTTTTCGTTGTAGTTAAAATTGTTGGTAAACTCATAATTGGGTGAAGGCTTTCCATCGAGCACATCGTAGAAATCGGCGATGTTGCCCGTCCCGATGAGGCTCATTTTCAGGCCCGTTTCAAACTTGCCGCCGCTTTTCAACGGGTTGACATAGTCTGCTTTCGCCGTACTGATGTCAATGGTAGTAGGGAAATAAGAAAGCAAAATCGACTGACTGACAAATTTATTCTGCGGATCAAACAACGTATTGGTCAATGTTTGATCGCTTTTGGATTGGTAGTGGATATAGTCTGCGTTGACTGTCAGCTCTTTTCCCGTGCTGTCAAACTTGTAGGCATAGTTGAGGTTGATACTGCCGTTGGTCCAAGTTTTGTTGGTAGGACTGATGGCCTCGACCAAACTCGTGACCTGATTGTCAGCATTCAATACCTGTGCTTTATTGGTTACGTTGACCAGCGACGGATTATAAAAGCCGGTCAGTACCACTCCGAATGTAGCCTTCTTGGAGGCGTAATAATCGAAACCCACTTTCAGGTTATTGCCTCCGAAGTTACGCTGAATGTAAGAGTTCTGCGTAAAGGCTGAAGTATAAGCACCCGACGAATTGTAATACCGCCGCCAGATCGTAAGATCCTGATACATATTATTTTGATTAACGCTCGCGTTGGAAAAGAAATTAAATTTGTTGATACGGTAATTGAAATTCAGACTATTGTTGGTGCGTTTGTACACGCCCTGTCCGTAGCTCAAACTGATACCACCGTTGAAACCCTTCAGTACATTTCGCTTCATACGAATATTAATCACGCCGGCATTGCCCGCCGCATCGTATTTGGCGGGTGGATTGGGCATGATCTCGATGGTTTCGACCGAGCCAGCGGGGAGGGATTTGAGGTAGTTGGCCAAATCGTCGGCCGACAGATAGGTGGGTTTATCATCCACAAACACCACCACTCCCGATTTTCCCTTCAGCCGTATGCCACCGTTTTGGTCTACGGCAATGCCTGGCGATTTTTCGAGGACTTCCAAGGCATTGGAACCAGCATTACCGATCAGAGCATCTACGTTCACCACGGTGCGGTCAATTTTGGTTTCCACAAACGGCTTTTTGCCAGTCACCTTGACTTCGGCCAAGGTTTTATTCTCTTCCGTTAATGCAATGGCTGGAAGTGCCAAATCGGTCTGAGCCACGGTAAAAGGCACACTGAAGTATTTTTGAAAACCGATGTTCGTCACCATCAGCCGATACATTTCTGGTTTGAGATTCAGCAATTCAAATTGACCGTTGGCTTCACTCACGGCGGTTTTGACAAAGGTGGAATCTTTGGCTTTCAGTAAAGTCACCACTGCACCTTCGAGCGGCTGTTTGGAGGCAGTAAAAATCGTCCCAGTAATTTTGGGTTGAGCGTATAGAAAATGGCCTGTCAGGAAAAATAAAAGCGTAAATCTTGTCATGGGATTCTGTTAGGTACCGAAAAACACATAATTATTACAAAATTCATGCCCACCAAAAAACCAAACTGATAACCAACCATTTAGTCCATAAATTAATAAAAAAACTGTCCGTTTATGTACAAATGCAGTACTATAAACGGACAGCGAATAGACTCATAACATTGCGTAAAAACTATGCTAAAAAACGTAGGACCTCCTGCCAAACGCTTTCTAACACAGGAATGCCTTCTTTGCTGTTTTTAAGTCTGGTCGCTAAAACCCGCTCACTTGGATAGCTTATTTTACCCTGCTCTTTGATAGGGATGGATGTTTTATAATCCTGAATGATCGCGTCAATTGTGCTCGAAATGCTTGAAAAATTGGCCAATTTCGACATGTCAATCGCAATAAATACCTGTGAGCAAGCCATCTCGGCGGGCTTTTGGCTGATTTCGTGCGTGGCTAAGCCATTAGCTAAAAGTGCCGCCAAGACATCCAATAAAAAGGAAAGCCCCGCTCCTTTCCAAAAGCCCACGGGCAACGACCTCCACGATTCCAATATCAGTTCGGGTTCATTGGTCAAATTTCCCGCTTTGTCGTAGCCGCCGACCACCGATAGTTTTTCATTTTTTAATACGGCTAATTCCATCGCGCCAAACGAATACTGCGACATAGCCATGTCCAACACAATGGCTTTCTCGCCGTAAGGGGCCGCAAAAACCAGCGGATTATTGCCCAATTTCGCGTTGGTAGCCCCCCAAGCAGGCATATTGGCCATGGTATTGGTCCAACCAATAAACGTGAAGCCAGCTTTGGCCGCTTGCCAACCATACGCTCCGCCGCGCATCCAGTGGTTGGTATTTGCCAGCGCAACGCAACCGATTCCGTATTTCTCAGCCAATTTCATGGCTCGTTCGGTCGCAAAAATGGCGTTGGAAGGCCCTGGAGCCAACTGACCGTTCCACTGCTCAATACCTCCAAAACGGTGCATGCGGGTTGGCTTCGCATCGGGAATGACATAACCTTTTTGAATATATTGCACAAAACGCGGAAAACGATTGATACCGTGGGTATAGATACCGTCAATGCTGTTTTGCGTAAAAATCGCGGCACATTCTTCAGCTCTCTTTTTTGGAAAGTGATGCTTTAAAAGAATACTTTTCAATGTTTTCTGCATTTCCTCCGCAGAAATAAGGATGGGTTGGGGATTGGGCATATGAAAACTTTTTGTTTAATCGCAACAGCGGGCCGTCGCAAAGGTCGCTAAGAATAGCGCAAAATACACAACGTTTTCGTCCAAGTTTTTCTTTTCGCCCTTTGTGCAAT
>JBDHXS010000545.1:0-4704 GCA_039810845.1 Runella sp.
ACCTGTATCTTGCGTAATTGACCCAATTTTGGCATTTCCCATAGCAAATATCACGCCTGCACCTTTGGCGAGATGAAGTTTATCAATGGTCAAATCGGCGTTTAAAGGCTGTACATAGTTTCTTTTGGCAGGTATGCGGCTTATAAATGTTTTTATTCGGTGACGACCATCGGGAACATCTTTGAAGTCGAAATAAAAACCATCACCATAAAATTTGAGCCGTACGTCGGTTTCTACCTCATCAAATACAGCTCCTGTTATGCCTTTGTTGAGCCATAGACCTGTTATATCGCTGATAGAGGATTCGCTCATAAATACAGTATTGGTATTCTTTATCAGTAATTTCTTAACGTAAAAACTGCTCTTAGGGCTTTTATACGAGGTCCAAGTATGCTTAGACCCCACCCACGACAAGTTTTTTTGCAGCATCGTAGGGTAGGCTACGGCATCGGCAATACCCGGCTTCCGTAATGCGCTTTCCATGACATAATTGTCTATCCGAACATGATTGGGGGCTTGCGTATAAAGTACAATTGCACAAGGATATTTGGCGTATAAATTCTTGATATATAGACTATCCTTACGTTTATGCACAGTTGGATCTACCTGATTTTCAAAGGTAAAGGTATAAAAAGGTTTTTCGATGGGAGCATCCCCCCAAGGTTCATTGTCTTGCTGGGCATATAAAGAATCAATAATCACTGCTCGGTGTGCACCTCGTACGTTGACACCCCAAATGGCAAAATCGTCTTGCTGAATATTTAAGTGGTTAAAACCATTGATTTCACGAAAAGACTTTACCACAACACGGTCATAACCCTTATCTTGTTCATCATTATGAGTGAAGATGTTAATACCGCACATCGGCATATTTCGGAAGGTTACGGAGCCTATTGTCAGTTTTGATTTTGGGTGATTGGAAGGAGCAATGATGTGTAAAAAGCTTCACCTCCTTGGCCTAATGGATTGGGAATCTTAGTATTGGCAGCATTGCCGTCAAGTGTAAGCGTACCTACTAAAGAAAGTTCTGGAATATCTTCAATTTGAATGACTTTGACGCGATTGAGTCCGTTTTTGGCCTGTAAAGTCGTATTCTGAAAGCGTAAATTTACTCGTCTGGGATTGACTAACTGTTTTGGTGTAATCGTAATGGGTTCGATACGATAGATTTTGGCTCCAAAATTAACCCGCTCGGAGACAGAAAGTGCGTGCAAAAGTGCTTCATTGACCGTACCTGACCAAATGGCAGAAGGCAAAAACCAATCTATATTAACGCCTTTTTGGTAATCAAATAGCCGCTTAAATCTCCCCGTTACGGCACGGTTGGCACTTGCCAAAATTGTCCCAACATTCGGTTCGGATTCTTTGTCGTCGGCATCGTATTGCCAATCGCCTTGCTTGCCTTCATCAATGACGCGATAAATTTTCTTGGGGGAGGGATTCTTCAGTGTAACCATTGCACGTAAAGAAATAGACTCTACTTGTGTCCAAGCAAAATGCCCATTCATTACAAATAACAACATACTAACAAAGATATGCGGGATGACTTTCGTCATAAATGTGGGTTTGATTACTCCCTAATAACTTCAAAATAGCCCTGTTTTGTCTATTCAAACCCAAAAATAATGGTAGATTTATAACAAACACTGGCATCAAAAATGAATCTCCGTGTTTTGTCACTCAACCCTCTTTTAGAATTGATTGATTGTTAATTACAAAATCTTATTATTGGTCAAATTGTGAGGGAAAGCAGGTTTAGGAGGAGCTGGTACATTTTTTTCACCTTTTCTACGGCGAAGTTCTAATTCCAAACTTTCTAATCCCTTTGCCATTGCCCATTCGTGATTCATAGAAAAGATAGGCTTCATCAAACCAGAAAGTTTTTTCAGTAGGGGTTTTTCAGCCTCAATTTGCCAGTCGTACACTACATCTGTCCCTGAATTTTTAGGGGTAAACGTCCATATGCCTTTTCCTACAAAATCGCCTATTGCTTCCAGAGTAAAACCCTTGGGAAAATTTGTGTGAATTACCCTAAATTTCCACCGTAAAGTATAAGGCAACCAGCCTTTGGTATAGAGTTCGACCAATTTGCCAACCCCTCCTTTTTGGCCTTTTTCCAAAATTTTCACGTCCAAATACACTGAAGGCCACCAAACTGCCAGCGCATCTACGTCTTCGAGGGTACGATAGACTTCTTCAGGGGTGGCTTCTATTTGCCAGCGGGTAATGAAATGATAGGCATTAGGACTGAGAGTTGTGGTATCTGGCCGTGTATCGGTAGTGAGTTCCATTGATAAAGTTCTTTTGTTTTTTGGCTATATCTACACAAAATAGAAGCGATTGGATTTTTGAAAAATCGAACTTATCTCACTTTGCTCAAAAACAAATATAATGACCGACTAAAAGCTGTATAGCATCTCTTAAAATGAATACCCAACCGCAATATTCAGTACCAAATTCTCTTTGCGCCAGTTTTGATTTCTTAAATTAAATTGATTGAATACCCAACGCTCATTTTCGGGAAGCCACGGTTTACGGAGAGGGGTTGCTAAGTCAAATCGCAACAATACAAAGGGAAGCGAGAGGCGCAGCCCTAAACCACTCCCTACGGCAGTTTGTTTGTAAAATTGATTGCTAAAAGCAGCTTTATCTTCGGGCAAGTAAAAAGAATTGTCGTAATTGCGGTACATCCAGATATTTCCCGCATCCACAAATAACGCCCCCTCAAAATATTGATTAATTTTCAGGCGCAATTCGCTGTTTAATTCTAATCGAATATCGCCAAAAGAAGCAAATCCGAATAAACTCAGTGAATCTGGTTGGTAACTTCCAGGCCCCACAGCTCGACCTCGAAATGCCCTAATACCATTGCTTCCTCCTGAAAAATATTGTTTAAATTGGGGAAGTGAAAATGAATTTCCGTAGGGGATACCAACGCCTGCCACAAAACGATTGGCCCAACGAATGCTAGGGCTAATGTCGTGATAATGACGAAAGTCGGCATCAAAACGAGCATATTGCTCATAAGGAATCCCAAATACCATACCTACTTCTTGGCGCCCTTTGGCAATAAGGCCAGCTATATTTCCTGCAATGTCCACACCTGCATTAAGCACAAAACGATGTTTGCTCAATAATGCTGGCGTAGGGGTATAACTAATATTGTACTGTGCTCCTAAAATAAGTCGATTTTCTAAAATATTGAAGTAGCGCAACAAATCCTGAAACTGGATAAAGGGAGATGTGATACTGTCAACCAAAGCCTCACTGATATTACGTGGGCGCACTATATTGAGCGCGATGGGCATTAAGGAATGTTCGATTTCAGTATTGCGTCGCCATACGTAGCCCCAATTGAACTTAACAGAAGTCTGCGTATAAAAATCTTTTTGTGCCAATTGTTCATAACCCGCTGTCAGCGTTGTTTTGGGCAGGGTTTGATTTTTGGCGGGGTTCATACGATAGAAAGGTAATACAAAACGCGGAAAAGAGATTTCGCCTTCTACACTGGTACGGTAGTAGTCACGAAGATTAGGATTACGCTTTCCTCCTATTTGTACGTCTATCCCAGCATTGGCCGTAAATCGTAACATTTCGGCTCCGCGAAAAGCATTGCGGTTGAGCCAAGTCAAATTAAACTGGGATCCTGCCAAGTTATTAGATTTGGTCACTGCGCTCAATTCAGCTCGTAGTGATTTTCTTTTGAGAGGGGTTAAATAATAATATAGATTCAGTAGTGCTGAGTCAGAGCGTGGCAATAGTTCAAAGCGATTTTTGACAAACTTGAAGTTCTTTAAGTTGATGAGCCTTGACAACGACACATCTTGTAAATCACTACTATACAGCATTTTAGGTCGAAATCCAACAGCATCTGAAAAAATACGAGCTCGATATGCACGACTTGGATCCACAATATTCAATCCGCGCCGATACACTGCTCCTGCTAGCGTATCTGTTTTCAATAAACCATTCTCTAAAATTACGTAGATATTTTTAATAGAATACGTTTTTAAAGCCAATTGTGTGGTGTTAGGTTTCAGTTCTACATATAAATTAACCTGATGAGTATTGAGATTGGTATCGGCTTTAACAATCAAATAATCGGGGCGAAAATAATAAAATCCGCGTCGTTTGAGTTCGCGCTCAATACGCTGACGTTCTGCCTCAATCATACTAAACTGGTAAGGGCTACCCGATTTGAGCAGAGAGGTCACTTGGGTACTAACTAAATTATTTGAAAAAATACTACTGTCTTTTTTTACAAACGCTACATTTTTAATACTATAACGTGGTTGTAATGAAACGGTATAGATGGCCTTTGCCTTACGGTCTTTTTCGGTCAATTCACCTGAAGCAACAGAACGAAAATAGCCTTCGTTGTTGAGATAATTGGTTAAGACAGTGCTGTTGGCAGTCACTGTCCTACGACTTGCCAATACAGGGGGTTCACCGAAACGTTTACGTATCCCTCCGCGAAAACTTTTTTCTTTCTTGGGTTCACCCAAAAAATAGTACATCCATACCTTATACGGGAAACCCAACAAAGTGCTATTGGGTGCAGGGCGAATGATAGGCTCTAACGCTACTTTAACCGATTTTATCTGCTTGGCTGAAATGGTGGAATCAGCTACTATTTTCACTTCTGCGCCAGTGTATAAACTCTCTCCAGCAGGCAAATACCGCGATACAGAACAACTACTTAAA
>JBDHXS010000546.1:0-4690 GCA_039810845.1 Runella sp.
GTCAATCACCGACAGGGCTGCTCCAGCCATTACCCATACTTGCCCGCGTGAGTCTTTGTACAACCCATTTTGCCCGGGTTCTATTCCCACAAAGCCGTTGTGGTGGTTAAAGCATTTAAGCACTACTTTGTTGTTAGCATACCACGCCTTCAAATCCATGACGTAGAGATTACGTAGGCTGCCAATGAGTAAATGGTCTTGGTCTAATTGCATCAGCGAACTGACTGGCTCACGTAATTCGGGGGCTTCTACGTTATGCACGGTATCGCGCCGAGCATCTAAGTAGGTGAGTCCTTTAGTATAAGTAGCTAACCAAAGCGTGCCTCGGTTATCAAATTCGAGGTCAACTACGCCTATTGCGTTCAGTTTTTTGTTGAGCAGAGAATATTCTGTCCACTGTTTTCGAGCGGCGTCATAGCGGGTCAACATTCTCCCACCTCCAAACCAATAGACTCCTGACCGTTCAAGAGCCATGCTAAATACATACGACTTGATGTTCATGCCCTCTTTCTCAGTGAGTGAAGTGGTTCGAAACGGTGGTTGGTTTTCAAAAATATGCACAACTCCTTTACTCCCTTGCAGAACCACATTACGATTGGGGTCTTCGAGCAGGTTAAAGGTAATGGAGGTGGGATTTGCAGGAGCAGAGCGAACCAAAAACTCAAATCGTTTGCCATCGTACCGGAGTACGCCATTGGCATTGGGCATCCACAAATTACCCCGTTTATCTCGCAAAGCCCCGTAATACCAGCCATCCTGATTGGGAATGATATTGGTGACGTTTGCCGCTCGCTGTTTACGAATCATCTCTTCTGCATAACCCGTTACGATTTCAATCCGTTGCCCGTCGAAGCGTTGGATAGGGTGTAGGTAATTCAAAAACCACATGCGTTTTTGAGAATCTTCCACCACCGACCAAGGGTATGGGACTTCGCTATCTGGAAAATACCGAATGCCATTTTGTACCACAAACACCAAGCCTTTTTCGGTGCCTATCCAAGTGCCGTAAGCCGTATGTGTAAGAGTATTACCATTAAATTCATTTGAAAACACTAAAATCACCCGTTTGCCATTGGCTTCAAGCAGATGAGTTTGGCCTTTGCAATTAAACAGCCAATCAAAAGGGACGGGACGCAGAATTTCACATTTCCCGTTAGTGATTTGTAAGAAAGGTTGCCAACCTTCGGTGCCAAACTCGGCAAAAAATTGCTCGCCCGTCAATTGAAATTGGCGGTGAATAACGGCTTGACCATTGCGGGTACGCTGCCAAGTCTCATTAACAATGGGTTTATTCGTTGGCGGCAATTGGGCTACGGGAATCAAGCGTTGGGGCGTAAGGCGCACTAAACCTACGGTGTCAACGTTGGCTATCAACGAACGGGTGGGTTTGTCATAGGTCAGCCACTTTAATTTTCGATTTTTGAGTGAAGGCCAGTTCACTACGACCAAAGAGTCATTGACGAGCATATTCAGTTCTCCCGTTGCATTACTTCGACAAAATACGCGATCATGGTCGTCAATACACAATTGATTATAGACCAGTTGTGCATTTTTTATCTCTACAAATTGTTGCCCATTGAAACGAGTTATAAAATCTGACTGGATATACAGATTTCCTTTACTGTCTTCGGCAAAACCGTTTACGCTGAAATCAACTGTCTTAGAGTCAGGCGGAAACTTTTCAAAACTCTCCCCGTTGAATTTGCAAAAACCATATTTTGTCCCGATCCACAAATAGCCTCGACTATCGCGGAAGGTGGACATGACCTGCATTTGTGAGAGTCCTTCGCGGGTGGTGTAGTGGAGAATAGGGTATTTCTGCGCATGAGTCATTTCGAAAAGGCCAACCAAGAAAAACAACAATAGCGCGCGCATAAGAAATCGGGTTTAGACCCCTCCTGAGGTCGGGGCGACAAATAGAGAATATTACCAATGCCAATGTATTATTTTTGTTCAAAATCACCAACTGCTTCCCTTTATTCGGTCAAATACGGCAGTAATTGGTCAATTCTTGCGGTAGAAGTCCCTAAAATTGCGCTTATTTGTCAAACCTTCATCTAAATCAAAATGAAAATCAGCCGCAAAACCGTTCTTCAATCGCTTCTGGGAAGCCTTGTTTCTGTCCCCGTTTTTAGTGCATCTCGTTCCAAAAAAGACATGCAGGCATTTAAAGAAGAATTTGGTGTGGCGTGGAAACGCTCTCTTGACTATACCTTGGTGATTTTCAACCAAATGCCCGAAGAACACTTAGATTTTCACTATACGCCCGAGGCCATGACTTTTCGGACGCAGTTTGTACACTGTATCACGTTTACAGCCATGCAATTGGCAGGACGATTGGAAATCAAAAACCCGTATGAAAACAAAAAAGATTGGGGCAAGCTCACCAAAGCGCAAGTTGCTGACGAACTTAGGGGGTTTTATGCGTGGGTTGAAAAAGTAGTAAATGAAACCTCTTCCGAAAGATTGGCAAAACAAGAAGGTTTTGCAGGGGGAAAAATTCAGGCATGGCAGTTTTTCTTTGCCATAGAAAACCACGTCATTCATCACCGCGGTCAGGCGATTTGTTATTTGCGATTGAAGGGCATAACGCCAGAGGGGTATGTGGGGTGGTAGTGAAAGAACCCCACCCTTCCCTCCCCTGTAGGGAGGGTTTTCAAGTCTCTTGGGAAGGAATTAAGGGTTAAGGAATGACTAAAAACAACAAATTCATAAACATTTGGTAATGAATAGGTAATGTCTTTTTCGGTGCTTTGGGATAGGATTAAACTTAAACCAAATCAGTTGAAAAAGGTACTTTTTTTGGTACAAGGTGAAGGTCGCGGCCACTTGACGCAGGCTATTTCATTGAGTCAAACCCTGCGTGACGCGGGTTATCAGATTGTCGCAGTATTGGTGGGTGGCGTTGCCGAACGACTGATACCTGATTTTTTTTGCGAACAAATTCAGGCACCTATACAAGCGTTTACCAGTCCACATTTGTTATTTGATCAAGCTGGAAAAGTGGATTTCAAAAAAACGATTACGCACCATTTGCCGCACATTTTCGGCTTTACAAAAAGCCTAAAGGAAATTCATGCTGCTGTCAAACACCATCAGCCTGATTTGATTCTTAATTTTTATGAAATACTCGGCGGGTTTTACAACTTGTTGTATCGCCCCGCTATTCCTATGATTTGTGTAGGGCATCAGTATTTGTTTCTTCATTCCGATTTTCAATTCCCTCAAAAAGGCAGATTTGATCGTTTTCTGGTCAATCTCAATACCCGTCTTACGGCTTTGCGAGCCAAGCGATTATTGGCACTTTCGTTTGATGAACTTTCCGACCAACCTTCGCGGCGAGTGTATGTAGTATCGCCATTGTTGCGGCGTGATATACAATTGCTGATGCCTTCTCAGCAAGATTATTTGCTGATTTATCTCAATCATCCAGCGCTTTTGACCCAAATTCTCGAATGGCATCACCGACATCCCGAAGTACCTTTGCATTGTTTTTGGAGTAAATCAGATGCTCTAATCGAAGAAAAAATAGATGAAACCCTCACACTTCATCGTCTCGACGGGACAAAATTCCTGCAACTGATGTCAGGCTGTCGGGCATTGGTGACGACGGCGGGCTTTGAATCAGTATGTGAAGCCATGTATCTTGACAAGCCCGTGATGGTGGTTCCGATTCATTACGAACAAGCCTGTAATGCCGCCGACACTGAGCGCGTAGGTGCGGGCGTAGCCGCCGAGCGGTTTGATTTGTTGGTATTGATGGATTATTTGCCTCGACATCAGTCGGTTGGTGAAGATTTTCGTCGCTGGTGTGGGCAGGGAGAAAAACAATGGCTGGCGCATTTGGAAAGTGTAGCGTAAAAAAGAACGTCGGCGAGGTTCAAAACCTCGCCGACGTTTCAAAATTACTTTCTTCTCCGATTTCCACCGCCGCGTTGTCCGCGTTTTTCGCGCTCAGCGGCTTGCCATTTCCGGTATTTTTTAAACTGTTCTTCGGTCAAAACCCCCTTCATACTCGTTTGGAATTTTTCGGTAACACCTTTCATGCTTTCGCGCATGGCCTCACGGTCGCCAGCATTGGCTTCCCTGATTTTCATGGCTTCTTGTGTACGTGCCAATTCTAAATCATAGATTTTTTTGGTGGTGGCATCATCGAGGGTTAACACCTGTTTCAAATCAGCAGAGACGCGCTCGGCGCGTTTTTCGGGATCCATTTGGCCACGTTGGGCAAATGCAAATTGTGAAGCCGTAGCCAAAGCCATTACCAATAGGGTGCGAATGATGTGTGTTTTTTTCATGGTTTTTGAATGCCGTCAATACAGTTGTTTTTGTGTTTCGTTATCTTTGACGTACCAAACCTCCCAAGGTTTAATACCAATTATTTTTTACGCTAATATGCTACGTACGTTTTACATTATATTGATTGTTTTTGTGGCTGTTGCTTGTCAGCAATCCACTGATTCCCAGCAAGCTGATACGTCAACACCTCAAGCCGTAGCGCTGAATGCTGATTTCCTAAAAAAGTTGGAATTTCCCAAAACCATTGGTTATATCGGTTTGGAAAAACCCCAAGACACGACCATTGTTACCAAAAAACCTGTTGATGCACCTACTAATATGATTTATATTCAGGGGGGCGTGGTGCAGATAGGCGCTGATGATGGTATGGAACACGAACGCCCTTCTTTTT
>JBDHXS010000547.1:0-4681 GCA_039810845.1 Runella sp.
GACTTGTTTGACCAACAAACATCGAACCATCTAATCCCCACACCATACGCAAAATACCAGATTGAAAACCTGATCGGAAGGGAAAACATATTCCTTGCCAGCGTCCTTTCACTTTTTCGAGCATTACCCGCATGATAGTGCTATGACCTTGATCACCCACAAACAATTGCCCTTCAAAAGGGCCAAATGCTCCTTTTGTTAAATCTTCTTTAATATCTGACGTAGAAATTCCCATCAATGTATGCGGGAACCAGATTGCAGGAGCTTTCAATTCTGGCACCCGTTTGGCCACTTCGTACAGGGGTTCGCCTGTATCTGGTACATCTTTTTGTTTCAACTTTAGGGGAGATTCTGGATCTTGACTCCAAACCAGCCCTTCGGGATTACCTGCAAAATCGCCTGTTTCCAAGTGCGTCATTCGGCCAGACCCTACCCAATCTCCCTGATTTTCAGTATAAAATATATCACCACTTTGTAAAGCAATATACCCAGCAGGTGAACGCAAGCCTGTTGCAATGGGTTTCATGTTGGCTTTGTCGTCAAATTTCAATAGCCATCCGCGCCACTTTGCCAAACTGGCTCCATGCCCAATCCAGCCCAAATTGAGTGTAACGAGCAAGTCACCATTAGGAGCCTGAACAGGGCCGTATGAATATTCGTGATAATTCCCTGACAAAGGCCATTTATAAAATGAATTATAAATATCAGCAACACCATCGCCGTCTGAATCTATGAGATGTGTGATTTCTCCTCGCTGAGAAAGTAAAAAAGAACCATCAGGACGATAAAGCAAACCCAAAGGTTCGTGTAAGCCGTGTGCAAAACGTTTGTAAGTAGGTTGACCAGAACCTTTTAGGTAAGGATTATTAATCATCCACACTTCACCACGTCGAGTAGAAGCTGCCAAACGTCCATCGGGTAATACCGCCAAGCCACCTATTTCTAGTTGAACGTTTTCGGGAATAGGTAAGGTGACGATACGATAATAATCTTCTTCGGTCATAGGACGATTTTGCGCCTGTACTACAAAAGAAGTAAACGAAAGAATGAATGAGTATAGAAGGATTTTTTTCATGAACAACAACCTAATTTTTAATTAATAAAGACTACTCATTAATGCTTTTACCCAAAATAAAAGCGAAGCACTTGATAGCACTCCGCTTTTATTTTAAATGTATTGTTATGCTTAAATCGTCGAAAGAACATTATTCATGTTACGAACAGCGTCGGCAGACTTAGCAAATGCTGCTTTCTCTGACTCACTCAAACGCAAACTTACGACTTTTTCCCAACCGCCTGCACCAATCACAACTGGAACGCCCAGACAAATGTCTTTTTGGCCGTATTCGCCATTCAGATAGACCGAGCAAGGGAAAATGCGTTTTTGGTCACGAACGATGCTCTCTACCAACGAGGCTACCGCAGCACCTGGTGCATACCAAGCTGAAGTACCAATCAATTTGGTCAAGGTAGCACCACCTACCATGGTATCGGCAGCCACTTGTTGGAGTTTTTCTTCAGACAAGAAGCGACTTACTGGAATACCATTGTAAGTAGCCAAACGAGTCAAAGGAATCATAGTTGTATCACCGTGGCCCCCGATTACCATACCGTGAAGGTCGTTGGGAGATACATTCATAGCAAGCGATAAATAGGTTTTGAAACGTGCACTGTCTAAGATACCCCCCATACCGATGATACGCTTTTTAGGCAATCCCAATTCTTTGAACGCCAAATAAGTCATAGTATCCATCGGATTGGAAACGATGATGATAATGGCTTTGGGAGAGTATTTCAAAATATTTTCTGCTACTCCTTTTACAATACCCGCGTTGATACCGATAAGGTCTTCGCGCGTCATGCCAGGCTTACGAGGAATACCCGACGTGATAACTACTACTTCTGAGCCTTTGGTTTTTTCGTAGTCGTTGGTCGAACCAGTGATTTTGGTATCAAATCCGTTCAATGTAGCTGTTTGAAACATATCAAGGGCTTTTCCTTCCGATAAGCCTTCCTTGATGTCGAGCAATACTACTTCCTGAGCCAACTGACGGCGAGCGATGTTGTCGGCGCAGGTTGCGCCTACTGCCCCTGCTCCTACTACGGTAATTTTCATAGTGTTTAAAGCCCCCTAACCCCCGACGGGGGAACTTTTTAAAGGTTTGGCCATGTCTTGGGAGTAAAATAAAGACATGGGCAATAGTTAATTTTTATTTGAGCTGTAAAGATAGAGCGAAAACCATTTAAAGTTACTCTCAAAGGCATTTTTAATACTAAAAATAGATAGGAAAGGTTGTTTTACGGCTATTTAACCTTTACAGAAGGCAAGCAACAATTTGGAAAATAAATTACTGAGTATTTGTGCTTTTTACCATTCATAAGATATTTACAAGACACTCTTTCCAGAAAAAGACTGCTCATCCAAATTCAATTGCAGACCTTTAAATCACTAACTTACCTTTACATTATCTTTTTCAACCATGAAACATTAACTTTAGCGTTGATTATTACCCAACCTTTACAAACATGACACCTAAACGCAAAGGAACAGTCGTTAAGACTGTAAAAGAAATTACAATTGGCACTGCCTTAACGGTAGCGTTATTAAACGGAGCTATGATGCTCCAAAGCTGTGGTGGCTCATCAGAAGATGATAATGAGCAACAAGAAACTCCCTTCAAAGGCCGCCCTGTGAAAACATATATCACAGAGATAAAACCTGGTGAGTATAAAATTACTGACGAGATAGCCGTTAATAGCGATTCTGAAGCAGGGGCTATAGTGCGTTACTTCGACGGGCGACGCGACACGCTCACCGTGGCTGAAGCTCGAAATTTGGTAAAAACTGATTCTACTACCCGCGATTATTACAACAACCCCAACCATTATCATTCGCATCATCATCACCGCAGTTCGTTGTCAAATGCACTGCTTTGGGGTGGAATGGGCTATATGCTGGGACGAAACAACAGTTCTCAATTTTATAACGAAGGGCGCGAGCGTCAGTATAGTTCGGGCGTATATGCCAACTCCTCCGTTTATGCACGTTCATCGGGGATTCACGATAGCTACCATAGCCACCGAAAAAGCGTAGCTTCGCGCCCAAGTAGTAGTCGTAGTGGATTTTTTAGCCGTAGCCGTAGTTCAGGTAGTTAAGTTGGTTTATGTTTTTTATTTACTGTACTGTTTAGATTTCAAAGAATCATTTCATCCATGATTAACACACGCTTTTTAAATAATAGCCCTGAAATTCCCCTCCGTAATGTAGGATGGGAGTGGATGCTGGGATCTGATACGTTACCTTATCTGACCAATGAAGTTGTTACCATCAAATCTTACGAAGCCGAGGCATACTACAACGCCGCCAATGAGCTTTATGAGATTTACACAGAAGCGGCTCAACACGCCATAGATTATCATCTCTGGAAAGAAATGGGTATTCCTGAAAACCTTATTGATTTAATCAAAATTTCGTGGGAAGACGACCGCCATTGGCATATTTATGGAAGATTTGATTTGGCAGGAGGCGTCAGCAGACAGCCTATAAAATTAATTGAATTCAACGCCGATACAGCTACCTGTATTCCCGAAACGGCCGTAGTTCAGTGGGCACACCTCAAGGCCAACAACATGGATGAAAGTAAGCAGTTCAACAATTTATATCAGGCACTGGTAGAACAGTTTACCGAGTTACGCCGCCGCAATCCAGACATGTCTCCTTCTTTGTTAATCTCGGCCATGCGCGATGCTCCTGAAGATGATACCAATGTGGCCGTTTTAGGTGAAGCAGCCAAAGAAGCTGGCTTTGACGTAGAATACGCCTATATTGATGAAGTAGAATTTTCGGAAGTTGAAGGAATTTTCAAGCAAAACCCTAAAAATGGACGTTTTGAGCAGTTTGATTTTTGGTTTAAACTCGTTCCATGGGAATACATCGCTTACGACGAGCCCGAATTAACCGAAACATTAACTGGTATTTTGAAAAACCGTAAAGCAATCATTATCAATCCTGCTTATACTTTGCTGTTTCAGTCGAAATATATATTAAAGTTATTGTGGGATTTATACCCTAATCACCCACTTTTATTACCTACTACTGCCCAACCGCTTCCCAATAAAGTAAGCGTTGAAAAAGTACTTTTTGGCCGAGAAGGAGCCAATGTCCGCATCTTAGAAACCAACGGTACAGTCATTTCCGCTGCTGGTGGCGATTATGGGGATTATGAAAAAGTATATCAAGAATACGTAGAATTTCCCCGCGACGCTCTCGGAAAACGCTACCAAGCAGGTGTATTTTGGGCTGGTGACGCCTGCGGCTTAGGGTATCGTCGAGGGGGTAAAATCATTGACAATACTGCACAGTTTGTGGGGCACTTGGTGGAGTAAAAGAACGCTAATGTCT
This sequence comes from Runella sp., assembly GCA_039810845.1. Classification (GTDB taxonomy): domain Bacteria; phylum Bacteroidota; class Bacteroidia; order Cytophagales; family Spirosomataceae; genus Runella. The sequence goes on from JBDHXS010000547.1 coordinate 4,403, forward strand.
CACAATCTTTCCGTCTGACATTTCGATGATTCTGTCACCGCCTTGTGCAAAATCAGGGTCGTGCGTGACGGTGATGATGGTTTGACCATTTTCGTGGGAAATTTTACGAAAAATATCAAAAACAAGATTGGAGTTAGTTTTGTCGAGGTTGCCCGTGGGTTCATCGCCCATAATGATAGTGGGGTCGTTGATGAGGGCACGAGCGATGGCGACGCGCTGCTGCTGCCCTCCCGATAGCTTTGAAGACTGATGGCGGGCGTATTCTTCCATGTTGACCAA
>JBDHXS010000548.1:0-4674 GCA_039810845.1 Runella sp.
TCCAAAGAATTTATTGATGCTCAACATGGGTATATTGGTATTGAAAGCGAATTGGGCAGCGGCAGCCGCTTCTGGTTTCAGTTGCCAGTGATTTAAAACGTGCGTACAACTATTCTCAAAATTTTCTATCTTTGCTCTACCAAAATTTACTGTCGTCTGCCCCTTAGATAACTTTTTCTGATTCGTTTGTTGTTATTTGCCCAACACTGCCCCTCATCTCATCAAGTTCGTTAATTTTGCGGCTGTTCACATACCGTGGACGATTATCTATTGACTGTGGACTAAAAAATGTATCATAATCCTGTATTATTAGAAGCATGTTTGGATGGCTTGGCCATTCGTCCCGAAGGTGTATATGTGGACGTAACCTTTGGCGGCGGTGGGCACTCTAAGGCTATTTTGAACCGACTCGGCGAAAAAGGCCGCTTGTTGGCTTTTGACCAAGATTCCGACGCTCGTGCCAATGCACTAACGATTGATGATAAACGACTTACTTTTATAGATGCCAATTTTCGTTATCTCCAAAAATACCTTCGTTTGTACGGCGTTAAAGGAGTGGACGGAATTTTAGGAGATTTGGGTGTATCGTCGCATCAGTTTGATACACCTGAACGCGGCTTTTCGACCCGATTTGAGGCAAATTTGGACATGCGAATGAATCAACGGTCAGGTTTGACTGCCCGTGACATTATTGACACTTATTCGTCAGAAGACTTGCATCGTATTTTGGGAATGTATGGAGAATTACAAAATGCCAAAACGGCCGCTCAGGCAATTGTGGCCGCAAGAGCAAATCAAGCCATCGAAACCGTGAATGATTTGAAAGCGGCTTTGCAACGCTACGCACCGAGAGGGAAAGAAAATAAGTATTTTGCACAGGTTTTTCAGGCATTACGCATTGAAGTAAACGACGAAATGGGAGCTTTGCAGGAGTTTTTGACGCAGTCGGCAGAGGTGTTGAAGCCACAGGGGAGACTAGTTGTGATGTCGTATCATTCGTTGGAAGACCGTTTGGTAAAAAACTTTATAGGCAAAGGCAAATTTCATGGTGAAGTTGAAAAAGACTTATTTGGGAATGACCTCAAACCGCTGCAATCTGTGACACGCAAACCCATTGAGGCTTCAGCGGAAGAAATCGCTCAAAACTCCCGCGCCCGTAGTGCAAAATTACGTGTAGCAGAAAAATTATAAGTTGGGGGTTTAATGTTTACAGTTATTTATCCTTTTATTTCTCATTACTGAATACACACTTCTCACTCTTTTATATTATGGCTGTCAATGTACTAAAAGCACAAAAGCGTCCTGCAAAAACCGTTAGACCCAATAGCCGTGTGCTAACGTGGTTGGGTCAGTGGTTTCATATTGAAAAATGGGTCGGTGGAAAACAATTTCCAATCAAATATTTGGATGGAACATTGTTTTTGCTCGTTTTGGGGCTGATTGTGGTTTTCTTTCGAATCAATGCTGAGCGTCAAATGCGGCAGCTACGGAAAGCCAACGAAGAGACCAATAATCTTCGCGCTGCTTATACCATCTTAAAAGCCAACTACATGAAAATGGGCAAACAGTCGGAGTTAGCTCCTCAAGTAGAAAAAATGGGCTTGAAAGAAAGCCGCCAAACACCTCAGCGAATTGAGGTACAAGAATAAACTTGTAGTGAGTCGCTGGCTTTATGGATAATAGACACACGAATAATCAATCACCCTTAACCCATGCTAACCCGACCCAAAAACATTCGTGATGATATCTCTCGCCGCTCTTGGACAGTCGCCATTGGGCTGATTATATTAGGAGCGTTTGTGATTTATCGCATTTTTTACATTCAGCACTACGATCATTATAAAGGAAAACCTTGGCTTGAGTATATGTCAAAAACCGTTCGTGTAGACACTATTCAGGCCATGCGTGGTAATATTTATTCAAACGACGGCAGTTTGATGGCCACTTCGTTACCCTACTTTGAGGTTTCGATAGATCCAACGGTCTCAGACAGTGCCTACTTTTACAGCCGAGTAGATTCAGTAGCTACGCTTTTTGCCAGAACTTTTGGACAACGCACCCGCGAAGAATACCGCCGCGATCTGATTTTCGCGCGCCATGAATTTGAAAAAAATGACCGCCGAGGCAATCGTAACATTCGTCTTTTGAAGCGCAAGATTACCTACCGTGAATACAATCTTATTCTCAACCAACCTTTCAAGGGTTTTGTAATTGATAAAGAAGACGGTAAGAAAAAACCTGTGGAGTGGAAAGGATGGCCGTTTTTTCGTCGTTTTTCTTCAACAGGTCGCAGTAGAGGAGGGAAGCTCACCATTTCTTATGAACGTTACAATCCGTTTGGCTCATTGGCCGAGCGTACCATTGGAGACTTAGACAAGGGTACGAAACGTGGTTTGTTTGGATTGGAAGCAAGTTTCGACAAAAGGCTGGCAGGCACGCCAGGAATAGGACTTTTCAGGGTATTGGACGACCAAACTTTTATGCCCAATGAAGACGATGAAGGATTACAACCTATCAATGGATTTGATTTATACACCACCATTGATGTTAACTTTCAGGACATTGCCGAAACTGCTCTTCGGAATACCCTCAAGCGCTACAAAGCATCGCATGGCTGCGTGATTGTTATGGAAGTCCCAACGGGCGAAATCCGCGCCATTGCCAATCTCTCTCGTGATGCTGATTCAAGCTACCGCGAAACCTACAATCATGCTTTGGCAGGGCTTGGTAATCCTGGCTCGACTTTTAAGCTTCCTACCATGCTAGCCGCTTTTGAAGAAGGATTGCCTCTGCAACGCATTTACCATACAGGCAATGGTATTGCTAAGTACAGTACAGCCGTGATTCGGGACACAAAGAAAACAGGGCATGGGAGTATAACGGCACAACAGGTTTTTGAGAAGTCATCTAACGTTGGAATTCATTTGGTGATGAAGGATTATTTTTATGGAAAAGCTGAAAAATACGTAGGCTATCTCAAACGCTTTCACCTGCGCGAACCCACAGGCATACAAATGAGGGGTGAACCAGCTCCTCGCGTTCGTACCCCTTCCGATAAGCGCTGGAGCAAGACCTCGCTCACCTATATGAGCTATGGCTATGAATCTGAATTGACCCCTTTACAAATGTTGACATTTTACAATGCCATTGCCAATGATGGGTATTGGGTACGCCCGATGATTGTGAAACAGATAAAACAGGCCGACGAAATCATACAAGAAATTCCTCCATTTCGTAGTGAGCAGCGTATTGCTGCTGAAAACTCACTGAGAAAAGCTCGAATTCTGCTGGAAGGGGTTGTAGATCATGGCACAGCAACAAACATCAAAAGTGAACATTATAAAATAGCAGGAAAGACAGGAACAGCACAGAAACTCGTGAATGGTCGCTACGTACCAGGGTTATACAATACATCTTTTATTGGTTATTTCCCTGCCGATCAGCCTCGTTATAGCTGTTTGATTGTGGTAGATAGCCCCCGTGGCTTTAGTATGGAACAGTTGTATGCTGGTAGTGTAGCCGCTCCTGTTTTTAAGGAAGTGACAGATCGTATCATTGGCTACGACATCAAAATGCACCCACCTATTCCGAAGCAAAAAAACAAAACATCCGAAATGCAAAAGCAGTTGCAAGCGGGGCAAGCGGATGACCTTCGCACTGTGGCCGAAGAAATGGATATAGAAGCCCCCGTCAACGTAAATGGCTGGGTAGAAGCCAAAAAAGACAAAGCAGGAGTAAAATGGGAAAACCGTGACTCTGATCCCAACAAAATTCCAAATCTAAAAGGCATGTCTTTGCGCGACGCCCTATATTTGCTCGAAAACCATGGCTTCAAAGTGAATTATATGGGCAAGGGGAAAGTCGTATCGTATGAATACAAAGGGGGGGAGTATAGTTTAATTTTGAAGTGAGTATCCTCTCAGCATCTACCGAGAGGATACTCACTATCCCACTACCCCCACTTTGCCTTCTGAATATTATCAATGCTGATTTTAATACTTTCGAGCGGAGGGCGTTTGCACACGTCTTGCTCTACGAAGTAATGTTTCAGACCTGCTTTTTTGGCGTGCTTGAATAAAGACCCAAAGTCAATCGTGCCTGTTCCTACTTCCGCAAATTCTTTCTTTTCGGTATTGGCCATGTCTTTGACGTGCCAAAGTGGGAAGCGTCCAGGATACTTCATAAAATAATCAACGGCGTTTTCGCCCGCTTTGGCAAACCAATACAGGTCAGTTTCCATCACAACTGTGGTGTTTTTTAACAATAAATCGTAGGGTTTTTCACCGTCTATTTTTTGCGTGAACTCAAAATCGTGGTTGTGATAACCGAGGGTTAAACCCGCTTTTTTGGCAGTTTCAGTACCTTTGTTGAGCAAATCGAAAAGCTGTTTATAATCCTCTGACTTACGTTCGGTGTCCATCAAATAAGCAATAACGGCATATTTGGAACCAATAGTAGCTGCATCTTCTACTACTTTGTCCCAATTTTTAGATAGCCCATCCATAGGGATTGTACGTCCAGTCATATAATGTCCGCTTATGGCCTCTAAGCCGTTGTCTTTCAACAATTTACTGTATTCATTAGGTGTTTTGCCAAAAAAATTTCCTTGGCTATAGCCAAAGTTTTCGACTTTTTTATAACCCAGTTTAGCAACTTCAGATAAGATTTTTTCAA
>JBDHXS010000549.1:0-4672 GCA_039810845.1 Runella sp.
ACTAAAAATAGGTCAAATTTTCCTAAACCAGGATGTCCGTCAGATGCAAAATAAAGTTTGGCATCTGGGCCTACATACGGGAACATTTCATCGCCTGGTGTATTGATATCCTTACCCATATTGACGGGTTTGCTAAAACGCCCAGAAGCATCCATATTTGAGCGGTAAATATCAATTCCTCCTACTCCACCAGGACGATTAGAGCAAAAATAAAGCGTCCGCCCATCGCGCGAGAATGCTGGACTGCCATCCCAAGAAGCAGAATCACTTACAGGAATCAAGCGTGGCTCAGTCCATCTATTGTTGGCAAAACGGCTCAAATACAAATCAACATCGGCCGTTCCTTTTTTCTTTCCAGTATTTCCTCGGGCAATCACCACCGTTTTGCCATCTTTGGTAAAGGTTACATTGGCTTCATTGACACCTTCCATAAACAAGGCAGAACTAAACACTTCCGATTCGCCACCTGTTTCGTCATAGTTTTCAGCCAGCTTCACTTTATAAATCCCCAACATGGGCATCCCGTTGGTTTTATAAATCGTCTCTTTGCGCGAGGCTGCAAAAATCAAATCTTCATCCTTCACAAAAGGTGAAAATTCTGCCCCTGGCGTATTCAGCTTCTCCAGATTTTTGATTTTGTAAAACGTCTTTTTTTGTTGAATGACGTCGATAGATTTCAAAGTGTATAGTTCTCGATTGGCTTTTTCCAATGCCACTTTATTTGTAGGATTGGTACTTACATACTTCTCTAACTGTGCAATGGCTTCGCTATATTTCCCTTCTGCTTTCAAAGCAAAAGCGTAATTGAAAGCCACTTCAGGGTTGGTCATGCCATTATCCAGTGCTTTTTGATAATAGGAACTCGCCAATACAAATCGGTTTGACATTCGATACGACTCAGCCAGAAGATAATTGGTGCGACCTGGTTCATAATTGGCCGCAGCGACTGTTCTTAAATCCTTAATGGCTAAATCGTATTCACCATTATCAAACTTCCGAACAGCTTGTTTAAAGAGAGCTTGAGTCGAATTACAAGCGGTTAAGCAGGCCAATAATCCCACAAAGGCCAAGCTGGATATGAATGTATGCTTTTGCATAATAGGTCAGGTACAAAACGTAAGCGGCTAAGATAGCAAAATGGTTTTTTTCTGCTAAACTTTAACGCTAAAAGTTACTGAAATGTTGCATTGAATGCGCCAACACAAAAACGCTGACCAAACTTATTGTCCTGTCAGCGTTAGAAATTGAATGAATAAGCTATTAAAATTTATAATACCCAACGGAAAAAGATATACAATGTAAACGACAAGAAAATCGAAACAGGTAGTGTCAAAATCCACGCCATCAGAATGTTACGAATCGTTTTTGCTTGTAGATTTTTAATTCCTTTACTCGCCACCATAGTTCCTGCAATCCCCGACGAAAGCATGTGGGTCGTACTCACTGGTAATCCAAGCCCTGATGCCAAACCAATCGTACTTGCTGCTACTAATTCTGCCGAAGCACCTTGCGCATAAGTAAGGTGTGATTTGCCTATTTTTTCGCCGACTGTTACCACAATTCGTTTCCAACCTACCATTGTTCCTAAGCCCAGCGATAAAGAAATCATCAGCACGACCCAAAAGGGGGCATAATCAGTAAAACGGCGAAGACCTTTTTTATCGTCTGTACTTTCTTTTAATATTTTTTCATCGGCAGCACTCAAATTGACTGACTCGCTATCCATTAATTTTTTCAAATTACTATTTATCACCAATACATCACGGCGAGCATCGAGGCGTTCATCGCGCTCAATTTTGCCATCAGGTGCTGTATGAGAAACCAATTTGGTCAAATCTTGGGTACTACTTTTTACTTTGGTCAACTGCTTCTTTTCCTCAACACCAAGCAAAGTTGTATCAATTTTATTTATGGTCTGTTCAATAGCTGTCAGATTACCACGCATAGATTGAGGCTCAATTTGAACATTGAGTGCAAAATAAGCAGGAACTACCCCAATCAGAATCAACATTACGAGCCCTACCCCCTTTTGCCCATCATTGTTGCCATGAAAAAAGCTTACGCCTGTACAGGTGAGAATCAAAATAATGCGTATCCAAAGTGGGGGTTCTTGGTTTTTCTTAGGCTCGCTAAATACTTGCTCGCGGGCTTCTTTGCTCAATAAACGTCTTAACAAAAACATTAAGAATACGGCCAAACTGAAACCCACCATCGGTGAGAGTAGCAATGAACCAAAAATTTCTCCTGCTTTACCCCAGTTAACCCCCGCTCCCTCAGAGGCTTCTGGCATCATCGAAAAGGCCAAACCCACCCCTAAAATAGACCCAATCAACGTGTGTGAACTTGAAGAGGGTAATCCAAAATACCATGTACCAAAATTCCAAATAATGGCACTGAGCAGCAATGCCAATACCATCGCAATACTGTGATATACATTTTGGTCAATAAGTAGTTCTACAGGCAGCAAGTTGACGATACCCATTGCAACTGCAATACCACCAAGAAGAACTCCCAGAAAATTGCAAAACCCTGACCAAATAACAGCAGTGGTTGGTTTGAGTGAATTGGTGTAAATTACGGTTGCAACGGCATTGGCCGTATCGTGAAAACCATTCACAAATTCAAAAGCGCATGCACATAAAATACAAATAAAGAGAAGAACGAAAATGTCAGTTTCTAAGCCAAACATGGGAGAGTTTGTAGTTTACAGTTTGGAAGTTTATAGTTTACAGTTTATGGGGACTGCATCAACTATCTACCTATATGGTAATTAAGTTAGGTTTTGACAGCAAAGGTAAATCAAACTTTTGAGGCGTATGTTAAGAAATTGTTAACACACAAAACAATGATAAAGCTAAATCCTGATTTAGATAAGCATCAGCTTAATCTCATTTTAATGATTCGCTATTTCTGCGCCTATCGCTTTTTTTTCGCCAATCCATATCGTATTTCAACTTTATTTCCCCTTTTTCATCTATTGCCCTGATGATAAGATTATTACCCTCTAAGCTTTGCAACTCTGCTTCATCAGGATTGCGCTTTAGATTACTAAGCGGAATTTGTACCAACAAATCAGTTTTATCTCGGAAACTATAAGTTCCTCCCACAAAAAAGGTTAAAACACTAGAAGTTACTTTCATCTGATTCATATTTAATTCTTGTCCTTGCAAAACGAAATGGTTTTTAAGGTTTTCAAACCGAACATTGTCAAAATCCCGTCGCTTAAACAGTATTTTTTGGATACGTTTGAGCGGCTCAAAGTGGTTTAATTCCCCATTAGAGATTTCTAAAGATAATTGCCCGTTCATGGTATTAGGCAAAATGGAAAAATCATTTTTTAAGCGACTGCTATACGAAAATGTCGTACTGAGGCTTCCGCTTAGGTTACGGTCAGAAATAGTATTTTGTCCAAAATTGTCAAAAGCATAAAACACTTCTTGCACATCTGCATTACTTATTTGACCACTGGCATATAATCGATGAACAGGACTATCGAATTGTTCAATTCCGCCTGTTACTTGAAAATCTCCCCCAAAAGCCTGCATTTTTACATTTTCACACTTCACCAATTGTTCACTTAAATATACCCTACCTCTTACTTTATCTGCCTGAAATTTTCGATAATGAACCTTGTCAGCCACTAAAAGCGCCTTGATTTCTAAGTGGTTGAAAATCTTATCCAATAAATCTGTAAATCTTTTTTGGCTTTGTTTCTTTGTGCCAGTGTGGTAATTGCGAATCCAGTCAAGTCCTAAATTAGGAGTATAAATACTTATATCTCCCACTACTTTTCCCGACGAATTAAAGACATAAGGAAGTAAACCCGTGATTTTTCCGCTAATGCGAATTTGATTTTTTTGGTGATTTAAGTGAAGAAACAGCACATCGAAAACTTTTTCATTGAATCGTATCTCACTATTCATACGAGTAAAATTCATACCTTGAGCTACATAAGTAAATCCCCCATTTTCAAGTGCTAAATGTCCAACCAATTTCCCATTTAACCGATTATTCCTATCATCAAAAACAGGTGCTATTTTTCCTTTGTACGAATAGGTTACCATCATTTTCCCTGTCTTGAGTTGAATCTTGTTTTCATCAAACAAACTATTGCATCGCACCAAATCTGCTTTTAAATCTCCTTGCATTACCACCTGCGGATCATTCAAATCAGTAATTGTAAAAGAAGTGTTCACAGGAATAACTCCATGTAGCAATCCATAGACATTTCGTGCGGTAATTCGGGAATTCTGATCCCCCGTTAGCTGATTATCATCTAATTGGTTAGTAAAATGAGCGAGAGCCGTAACTTTTGAAAGAGGTCCTATCGGGCTTTTGTATTTAAAAGGTTGCGTTTTCAAATCAATATCCACTCTGGGTGTATTGCCACCTTGTAAAAGTCCATTCAGGCGAACGGTTGCTTTTAAGACTGGTAAAACCTTGTGCTTGGCAATTCGTTGCGCCAGTTTCTTTGGCAGAATTGTCAAAGCACGAAGCGCAGCAATTGTATCGGTACTAATTTCTAACTGTACCCGACCTTCTTTTACAAAATTAAATGCTCCTTTAAGTCCAAACACATCCTGATTGACTCGAACCTCAGATGATTCAATTTGAAGATGGCTGTTTTGAGGAGTAAAAGACATTTTCAAATCTAATTCTGTTGGTTTTTTCT
>JBDHXS010000550.1:0-4671 GCA_039810845.1 Runella sp.
AAGCCGCCTTTTGTCGGTATTTTAAAAGTCGTACCAATAAGACTTTTTCGGACTTTGTGAGCGAGATTCGTGTGGGGTATGCCTGTAAATTGTTGGTAGAAGAACGGCTTTCAGTTACTCAAATATGTTACGAAAGTGGGTTTAATACAGTCTCAAACTTTAACCGGCAGTTTAAAAATCTAACCAATAAATCGCCTTTACAATACCAAAAAGAATATAGAAGGGCGGAAGGATAGCCAAAATGTATAAATTCTATGGCAGAACATCTTGAAACGGGCAAATTAGGCGAAGACAAGGCCGTAGCCTATTTAGAAGAAAAAGGCTATGAAATTTTGGTCCGCAATCACCGCCACCGACATGCGGAGATTGATATTATTGCAAAAAAAAATAGAATTTTGACTTTTGTGGAAGTCAAAACTCGTACCAATATTAGCTACGGTATGCCCGAAGAATTTGTAGATGCTACCAAACGACGACTAATTATGAAAGCCGCAGAGCAGTATATTTTTGATCAAGACTGGCAAGGCGACATTCGGTTTGATGTGGTATCGGTGGTTATTACTCAAAACACCATCAAAATTCAGCACATTGAGGATGCGTTTTATTGATTTTGAGGAAGAGATACAAAGTGAAAAATAGGAAGTAAGAATTAAACTTATTTACGACTTCCTATAGCTTACTTCAATCAATTCTATCAAAAGAAACCTCTTCTCTTTCCAATAATCCTACGATTTTTGGGCTGTGTTCAATTAAAATTTTAAGATTCTTTGGTTGGACATCATCATCTACCCACTTCCAATCTTCGGCAGTCGCATCTAATAGATTCAATAATTCAATCACTTTTGCAGGTTTTTCTTGAGCTAAAAATCCCTCTGCCTGAGTAATGTACAAAGCTATGTTGGGTTGTTCAATCCATTCCAAATCGTTGAGAAATTGATCCAGCGATTCCAAATTATATTCAAAATCATCGGGAAAAGATAGAGCTTTTTCAATCGCTTGGTAAAAAGATTTGAGTGTAGGTGTTTTAGAACCATCTATTTGGCCAATCCGATATTTTTTGAAATGAGATAAATCTGCGCCAGAAGAGATAATGAGAATATTAGACATTGTTTTGTTATTAAGTGGGGCTTGTCTTTTTATTACTTTTTTGAATCAACTCGATGCGTTTTTGACGATAACTTTGGTCAGCTATATCACGCAATATATTAAGGGAATCGGCGGTATTGCGAGAGGAGACGCCACCATAAATGACTCCATCAATGGATTTGAGGGCATCGGCCAACTGCTCATCTGGAAGGCTATCAATAATTTCTTTTGTGGTATAGGTAGCGTATGGCTTGCGTTCCAAACGTTGTAAATAGATTTTCCAAAGAACTACCACTTTTTCAGCATTCTCAATTCCTTTTGCACCATGAATATCGCGAGTAAGACGAGAAAAACTACGCCTAAATTCGCGATTTCGCAAAAACATCTGGTATAATTCCCATTGACGCGTCAGAGCTTCACCAAACAACAAATAAATCCCAGTTCCTATCAATAGTATCAAGAGGGCTATCAACAGGATAAAAGGAAAATTAGTCTGATTGCGAAGAGGCACAATCAGTGTATCAGCTTTTAAACGAAGTGTATCCGATAATTGTCCTCGAATCAACTCCTTCAATCTTATTGAGTCTCTTGCAGAATAAACAGCCGTACAATCTCGTCCATTACTAACCCAAACGGGGACAGACAAGGATTGAATTTTTTTTAAATCAAATGATACCAATGTATAAACCGCACTGTCAAGACTGCCTAATGGACTGGTTTCGGTAGGGAAATAATCTTGCTTAATCACCTCAAAAGGACGAAAGTCAGCACTGGTATCTGGGAAAAAAACTTCTACACGAGGAATATGACGAAAACTTAATGCGTACTTAAATGGTTTTCCGATTTCAATGCTATCTGTAAGAAAATAACCATTAGGTCTCTGTGCGGAAGCAGTCAGAAAAGAGGAACAAGAAGCGAAAAGTAGGGATAAAATAAAGGAACGCCACACATTTAAGAGGGAAATTATCCCCTCTCCAACAAGGAGAGGGGGTAGGAAGCGGGTCGCTGCCGTGAGGTTATTTTGCTAATTTTGCCTGTAAGTTAGCATCAATAGCATCTAAAAATTCTTCAGTATAGAGATAATGTTCTCCGTGGTTTACTTTATTACCATAGATACAAACGGCCAAATCCTTGGTCATTTTACCACTTTCTACGGTTTCTACGCACACTTTTTCCAAAGCTAGGCAGAAATCAATCAGTGGTTGGTTGCCATCCAATTTCCCACGGAAAGCCAAGCCGCGTGTCCATGCAAAAATAGAAGCAATTGGGTTGGTAGATGTTGGATTTCCTTTTTGGTGTTCGCGGTAGTGGCGAGTTACGGTTCCATGGGCGGCTTCTGCTTCCATAAGCTGTCCATTTGGTGTAAGAAGTACGGAAGTCATCAAGCCTAGTGAACCAAACCCTTGTGCTACGGTGTCCGACTGTACATCACCATCGTAGTTTTTACAAGCCCACACAAAGTTACCATTCCATTTCAAGGCCGATGCCACCATATCATCAATCAGACGGTGTTCGTAATGTACCTTCCCTTTGAATTCAGTTTCGTAAATTTCTTGGAAAATATCTTTGAAACGACCGTCGTATTTCTTCAAAATGGTATTTTTTGTCGAAAGGTACAAAGGCCATCCTTTTTGTAAAGCCACCTGGAAACAAGAACGGGCAAATCCTTGGATAGACTCATCGGTGTTGTACATCGCCATGGCTACGCCATCGCTTTTGAAGTTGTAAACTTCGTGCTCAATAACGGTTCCATCTTCGCCTTCAAATTTGATAGTTAATTTACCTTTGCCTTTAGTGACGAAATCAGTAGCTCGGTATTGGTCACCAAACGCGTGACGGCCTACAATAATTGGAGAGTCCCAGTTGGTCACCAAACGTGGTACGTTTTGACAAACGATAGGCTCACGGAAAACCGTTCCGTCCAAGATGTTACGAATAGTACCGTTAGGCGATTTCCACATTTGCTTCAAATTGAACTCTTTTACGCGGTCTTCGTCGGGAGTGATGGTAGCACACTTGATGCCGACACCATATTGTTTGATGGCATTAGCCGAGTCAATCGTTACTTGGTCGTTGGTTTCATCACGGTATTCGATGCCTAAATCGTAGTATTTAATATCAACGTCTAAATAGGGAAGAATAAGTTTATCTTTAATAAAACGCCAGATAATTCGGGTCATTTCATCGCCGTCCAACTCGACGACGGGATTAGCAACGGTAATTTTTTCCATAATAGCGACTTGAAATTGGGGAATGATGAGTTAAATGAGGATGCAAATATAACCAACTATGTTTACGAAGCCTTACGCATTTGCCACCAATTTATGGCAATTATCAATAAAGCGGGAGCTGCATTGTACACTGCAAACTGTACCAATACCGACAAACTGAGGAGTAAGGTAGCATTGAACAGTAGCGCAAGGTAGAAAAAGCTCGCTGCCAAAGGTGGATTGGTGGCTACGTAATATTTAAAAGTAGTGTCTAACCAACGATATACTACTCCAAAGAAGAAATAGCCAGCTGTCAACATTGTAAAACCTCCGTTGTAATATAACTCCCCCGCTACTGGAATGACCTTGTCTTGTGAAACGGTAGAATCGTAAATCGCTAAGTTATAGACAAATGGACCGCTTTGTTCCCGAAAAGCTTTTCCCAGTATAGGAACAGGGTCTAAGGTAGAAGCAAATAGGGTAAAAGATTGATTTTCAATGCCTAATAGAGGGGTGATTTGGTAAGGTGTACCAAAATAAAGTTGATGAGCATACCATACATAGTCGTTGTCGGATAAGTAGGCATCAAATAATTCACCTACCCGCTCAGTATCTAAAGTGGGTTGAACCCGCAAGTAGCCAAAAAATAGCGATAAAAGAACCAGTCCCAAAGATAGTATCAATAACCAACTTTTTTGGCGAAGCTGCCAACCAGCAGCAATAAGACTCCCAAAGGTCAATGCTGGATAAAGCATATTGGAACGATTGCTACTCAGTGTACCCACTAAGCATAAAAGTATCCACAGAATTGGCCAATACCATTGATGTAAATGAGGATATTTTTGTTTCCACCAGTACCAGGCCAATATGATTCCAAACGGCCAAAATCGCTGTCCGACATTAGCAAAAAAACCTGTAAATGTACCGCTGACTTGCTCCAGCACTTGGTGGGTGACATAGGTAAAAATAGAACCTGCCCAATAAGCAGCCAGTGAACCATATAGAATTAAAAGTGACAGTAAAGAAATAGAAAGGTAAATAATCGCCCATTGTTTTGTTGAATGGAGGGGGGAGAAAACGCGGTTGTAAGACTTTAATAAGTTATATTGCCAGCCTGCTGCAAAGGCAAAAAAAGAGAGAATAATAATGCTGACTTCAGTGTTAATGGGTTGATTTTTAGGGTTTAATAAAAATACTTTATTGCCAACAAAAATTAGTTCTAATGGTACAATGACGAGCTTATTGAACCAGATAAACAACATAATATTTTTAGGTGTGAATACTTTGAAGTCACTCTGAAAGGAGGGGATATTTGTACTTATGCTTCCCCAAGCCAAAGGTAGAAGCAATAATAAAATGATAGTACTCTGTCGGA
>JBDHXS010000551.1:0-4662 GCA_039810845.1 Runella sp.
TGGTGCTGGATTCTTTATGACCCCGTACAACTATATGATGTGGAGTCGGGCGGGTGCATTATACCACGAAGGCATGAATCAGGGCATGGGTTCTTTTATGATTCAGGGCGAACAGATGATTCCCAATCGAAAAATGCTGGATGCCGAAGAACGCTACATGAAATCCATGTCGGGCATGGAAGTCGCTCAAAAAGGCGTAATGCGAAATATGCTTTTTGCCGAAGCTAAAATAGCCTATTACCGTTGGTTAGTCTTGGAGAAGAAGAAAAACGTATTGATAGAAAGCCAAAACCTACTCAAATACATGATTGAGTCGGCGGAGGTTCGGTACAAATACAACCAAGAGAAATTAAGCAGCATTTACAAAGCGAAAGCTGCCCTCTTGGATTTAGACCGTATGAACCTAATGTTTGACGGCGATATTCGTCAGCAAAAAGTAATGCTCAATACGCTCATGCTACAAGACCGAGCCACTGATTTTCAAATTGATACCCTCTCCTTGACTTATCTATACCCAAACACTCCGTTAAATGTAGATACCAATGCCGTAGTAAACCGTAGTGATTTAAAAGTGATTGACCAAAGCCTGACCATTTCCCGCTACAAACAGGAGGTAGAATTTCAGAAGCTCAAACCCATGTTCGGTGTACAGTACGGCCACATGTTCGCTTTTGGCAACCAATGGCAATTTACGCTCATGGGTATGGTCACGATTCCTTTTGCCAAATGGTCAAGCCGACAAATTAAAGCCAATATTAAAGGGCTTGATTATCAACGACAAGCTTACAATAAACAACGTGAAGGTTTGACTAATCAGATTTTGGGGAATTTGGCTGATCGTCAGGTAATGATGCAGTCGTATCAAACTCAAATCAAGCAATACGAAAACGAGCAGTTCCCTGCCCTTCGGAAACGCTATCAAAGCACCTTGTTGGCTTATGAACAGAATACCGACGAATTGTTCATGGTACTTGATGCGTGGATGGAGCTCAAAATGGCTCGTATGAACCAGTTAGATTTATTACAACAACTACTGCAAGCACAGGTAGAATATGAAAAAGAATTGGAAAAAAGATAACCGCCTCGTTTGGCTGATTTTTGTCTTATTCCTTGGTTTATCAGGTTGCCAGTATATCAACCAATATTTCCAAAAAGGCGAAGACAAACCAAAAGATGTGTATGCCTGCCCCATGAAATGCGAAGGCAACAAAACCTACGACAAACCAGGATCCTGCCCTGTTTGCGGTATGGATTTGGTAAAAGTGCCTAACCACCAAACCCACGGCGATACAGCAACGGTTATGATGGGGCAAATGAAAAAAGCAGGCAAGCAATATTACTGTACCATGAAATGTGAGGGCGAGAAAACCTACGATAAACCGGGTTCCTGTCCCGTGTGTGGTATGGATTTAGTCGAAAAAAAAGAAGCTGTCTCGGCTGAAAAAGCCGTTTATACTTGCCCTATGCACCCTCAAATTCAGAAAGACAAAGCAGGTTCTTGCCCGATTTGTGGGATGGACTTAGTAAAAAAAGGAGGTGTTATCGAGAGTGAAGCCCTTTCACCCAATGACAGTTTAGCGATTCTGGTGAAGCCTACTTATGAGTATGTGCTGAGTGGCGTAAAAACCACCCAACCTGAACAACGCTCCCAAAAACTGGTCGTCAATGCCTTCGGTTTTTTGAGTTATGATGCACAGGCTCTAAACAGTATTGCCACCCGCTTTGGTGGTCGAATAGAGCGACTGTACGTGCGATATCCATTCCAAGCGGTGAGCAAGGGCCAGAAAATCATGGACATTTACAGTCCCGAAATTGTAACAGCACAACAAAACTTAATTTTTCTTTTACAAAACGACGCTGATAATCAGGTTTTAATAGAAAGTGCCAGACAACGATTATCGCTGTTGGGCTTGACTTCTGAGCAAATAAAGGCTGTTGAGCAAAGCAAAAAACCAACGATGCAATTGAGCATTTACAGCCCGTATAATGGTGTGATTGTCGAGCGTGGTGTTGGAGGGTCTGCCCCAATGCCTTCACCTTCGGGTGGAAGCGGCAGTATGAGCAGCGGGATGGGCAGTTCAAAAACCGGTTCGTCAATTGCGCCGCCACCTGTCGCTCAAAACGGTGAATTGACCCTCAAAGAAGGAATGTATGTGCAAAAAGGACAACGTTTATTCGATGTGCAAAGCACGGGTACGGTCTGGGCAATGCTTGAATTTTACCCAACTGATGTACCCAAAGTAAAAGTAGGGCAGTCGGTGATGATTATGTTGGAAAACAACGAAGAAACCCAACTTTTCGGCAAAGTAAACTACCTCGAACCCATGATTTCGGCCAACAATCGCAACCCACAGGCAAGGGTATATCTGAGCAATCCAAATGGCAAATTGAAAATTGGTTCATTGGTCAAAGCATCTATCAATGCCGGCAGTCAGGAAGCTTTGTGGGTGCCGACGACCGCCTTACTTGATATGGGCAGAACCAAAACCGCATTTGTGCAGGAAAAGGGAGCGTTCCGTTCCCGTACAGTCAAAACGGGACTACAACAAGGGGGCTGGATTCAGGTACTATCTGGCCTTTCGAGTCAAGAAACGATTGCTGAAAACGCACAATTCCTTATGGACAGCGAAAGTTTTGTAAAATCTAACGAACTATCAATGCGATGAAAAGACGAGCATTTATCAATACCGCAGGTTTAATGGGGCTAACGGTACTTTGGGAATCTTGTAAGCCCAAAAGCACTGAAAAAGTAGCAGATAATGTATTTTATACCTGCTCAATGGACCCACAGGTGATGGAAAAAAAGCCTGGTACCTGCCCGATTTGCAAGATGGCTTTGACCAAAATTGTCATTGACCCCAACATGAAAAATCAGGGGTTAAAACTAAGCGACCAGCAAAAACAACTGGCAAACGTACAGGTAGAAACGGTAGCCCTGCGGCCACTCGGTGAAGAAATTACGCTGGCGGCCATGCTCACCGAAAACAAAGACAAACTCTCAACCGTCACGGCTCGGATACCCGGACGCATTGAAAGGCTGTTGGTACGCAACATAGGCGAATTTGTACGAGTGGGACAGCCCATTTATGAGATATACAGCGAAGAGCTCTCGGCTTCGCAACGGGATTTCCTGATTGCTTCGCAAAAACAGAAAGTGCTGAAAGATACAGATATCAACTTCAAACAATTAGTTGAAGCTGCCAAGAATAAATTGATGCTCTGGGGAATGACCGATGCCCAAATTGCTGAATTAGAGAAGGCAGAACAACCCAACAACAAGCTGACCGTCAATAGTCAATACGCAGGTGTAGTGAGTGAAGTTCTTGCCGAAGAGGGTTCATACCTTAGCGAAGGCAGTACTGTCTTGAAGCTCTCTGACCTCAGTACACTTTGGGCAGAGGCACAATTGTACGTAACAGAATTGCCATTTCTCAATCAAACAAAGGAAGCTCTTGTAGAGATTCCGTACTATGCTGACCGCATCATTAAGGGGCGGGTTAATTTTGTCAATCCTGAGTTGATGCCTTCGAGTAAAATCGTCACAATTCGGGTGGACATTCCAAATGGCAAACGGGAGTATCAGACAGGAATGCAAGCCTACATCACCCTGAAAGGCAAGGTAAAAAATACCATAGCTGTACCCACTAATGCTCTTATTCAGGACACCAACGGCGTTACGGTCTGGTTAGAAAACGCTGACGGTGCTTTTGAAAGCCGCATGGTGAGCATCGGCACGACCAACAAAGACTATACGGAAATCACCGATGGCTTGCGAGCAGGTGAAAAAGTTGTGGTGTCGGGAGCGTATTTGCTCAACAGCGAATACATTTTTAAAAAAGGCAGTAATCCGATGGAGGGGCATATCATGTAAGGCCATGAAAGAATGTTGTCAAACAAGAAATGAGCCACTTCAAAAGTGGAAAAAGTATCTCAAATGGATGATTATTATCATTTTAGGAGGGCTGGTTCTATTCGTAACTTTCCAGAAGTGAACCAATTTTAAAATTTTAATTAACAATCAATTTCAATCAAAATGAAAACAAACCAATTATTCCGAATCGGGGCTTTTATCGCCCTATTATCTATTGTATCAACATTTGCCTTTGCCCAATCTGATTACAAACATCCTTTTAGCATCGGCAAAGATGGTAAGGTGGTGGACAGCAAAGGCACCAGTGTGGGTTTGGTAACCAAAGACCAAATCATCAAAGACCATGACGGCCACAAAATTGCTTTTGTGGATGGTGAAGGTAATTTGATAGATGCAAAGACCAACAAAAAAATGGGCAGAATGGGAAAGGATGGAAAAAGCTATTACAATGCCAAGGGAGAGTTAGAATTTACCATCAAGGATAATCCCGACGAAACTTGCGACATTGTAGATGCCAAGGGAAAAGTAATTGGAAACGTACACGATAGCTTAAAAGGTGTTGCCTGTGCGCTCCACTGTTTTCAAAATGGTATGGGTAAGAAAGCCGATGGCAGCCACATGAAACACTAATTTTTTTGTATTCAACTGACTTCAACCCGCCATCCTAAAATCAATAGTTCGCTACGATTTTGGTAGATTATAAAAAATAAAGGGTAAAGAAGTAGCTTTGTTTTGCGAACCAAAACCTACTTTTTACCCCATGAGCATACTAACACTCACGAGTACAATAT
>JBDHXS010000552.1:0-4654 GCA_039810845.1 Runella sp.
GGGTCTGCTCGAAAACGGTTGTTTTGCCGAATACGTCTGCCTCCCGTCAGATTTTGCGTGGGCTGTTCCAGACGAAATTTCGGATGAGGACGCCGTTTGTATCGAACCTATGGCAGTGGGTGTTCACGCCCTCTTTTCGTCCTCTGCCAAGCCAGGAGATGCCATTGCAATAGTGGGTTTAGGGGCAATTGGCCTGCTTTTGAACCACCTTGCGTTGCGTTTAGGGTATCAGGTTTTGGTGACAGAAATTAACCCAAACAAATTACAAAAAGCCGTTCAAGAAGGGGCAATTGCGGCCAATGGAGATGCCGAAACTTTGCTTTCAATATGGACGACTCAGGAGGTTGTCGCTGTGTTTGAATGTGCGGGTTCGGCCGCGACGGCGACTTTGGTTGCTTCAGCGGCGCCGAGAGGAGCGGAAATCGTTTTGGTAGGGCTTTCTGAAAAGCCTGCGGAGTTTGTTCCTCTAAAAATTGCAAGAGAAGGAATAACCATTGTGCCTTCCATTATTTATCATCACCCAACTGATTTCAAACGAACCATTCAATTGATACAACGAAAGGTAGTTTCTCCAAGTAAAATTATCTCAAGTTTTGCTCCATTTGGCGCACTGCAAACTGCGTTAGAGACAGCGTCCAAAGGAAGGGAGAGCAAAATAGTTGTGACGATGTAGTGTAATTAACGCGAACTTTTCAAGATAAGTACTTGGTTTTGTGCCTCATAGAGGCTTAACATTTGTAGAATAATGAGGGGTTACCCAATCTTGTGTACCTACGGCACACTAAAATAAGAAAATAGGCCCCTATAACTACAAAGAGGTAGTGCCTAAAGGCACATTTCTTGAAAAGTTCGCGGTACAGTTATCCATTTATCTATTTTTTAGATTGTGGTGACCGTGCTGACTGTGCTGAGGGTTTCTCAAAACCCGACTCTCTGTGCCGAGGGTTTCTCAAAACCCGATTTTTATGTGAAAGAGGTTAGTCGAGCCAATTACCCCATCTGCCGATTCTTCCACCCAAATCATGGATTTACCAATTACAAAATTGTGCTTTTTGGAGAATATAAATTATCATTGTATCGAAATGATACATTCAAATTGACCAAACACCAATGAATAAAATTACCCTTTCAGGTTGCTTATTTTTAGGCATCATTACCACCACTTTGGCCCAACAAAAATGGTCAGAAATTTCCCAAGCAGGGTTTACTCTTGTCCAAAATCAGGGAGGTAAAGCACTGGGCTATGCGCCTGCGTCGGGAGTAAAACTTTTGACGGTTGACGGCTTGGCTTTTAAAGACTTAAACAAAAACGGAAAGCTCGATAAGTACGAAGATTGGCGTTTGTCAGACAATGAGCGCGCGAAAGATTTAGCCTCAAAATTGACCGTAGAACAAATTGCGGGTTTGATGCTTTACTCGTCGCATCAGTCGATTCCTGCCCGTGCTGGCGGATATTTTTCGGGGACTTACAACGGAAAGCCGTTTAAAACGGGTGAAACTGATCCCACTGACCTGACCGATCAGCAAAAGAAATTTTTGGCCGACGATAACCTCCGACACGTGTTGATTACGACCGTCCAGAGCCCCGAAATTGCAGCCAAATGGAATAACAAAATGCAGGCGTATTGCGAAAGCGTAGGGTTAGGGATTCCTGCCAACAACAGTTCTGACCCACGCCACGGTACACGTTCGCGCGCTGAGTACGACGCCGCATCGGGAGGAGAGATTTCGATGTGGCCAAGTTCGTTAGGAATGGCAGCTACGTTTGATCCGATATTGGTAGAAAAATTCGGCAAAATCGCGGCGGCTGAATACCGTGCTTTGGGTATTACCACGGCACTTTCGCCCCAAGTTGACATCGCTACCGAACCCCGTTGGTCGCGTTTCAATGGTACTTTTGGCGAAAGTCCGCTACTTTCTGCGGCGATGGGACAAGCATACTGCGAAGGTTTTCAGTCGGCTGATTGGGGCTTGATGAGTGTCAATGCTATGGTAAAGCACTGGCCAGGAGGAGGTTCTGGCGAAGCGGGTAGAGATGCCCACTACGCCAACGGAAAGTTTGCGGTGTATCCTGGTAATAATTTCGACGCTCATTTGATACCGTTTACCGAGGGCGCGTTTAAGTTAAAAGGAAAAACAAAAATGGCGTCGGCGGTCATGCCTTACTACACCATTTCGTGGAATCAGGATAAGAAAAACCACGAAAACGTGGCCAACAACTACAATAAATACCTCATTACGGACTTGCTTCGTACCAAATACGGCTACGACGGCGTGGTGTGTACCGACTGGAACGTAACCAAACTTCACACGTCGATGGACTCGTTTATGGACGGGAAATCGTGGGGTGTTGAAAACCTAACGTTGGCCGAACTACACTACAAAGCTTTGATGGCGGGCGTTGATCAATACGGCGGGGTCAATGATATGAAACCTATTTTGGACGCGTATCAATTGGGCATAAAAGAACACGGTGAGGCCAAAATCAGGACACGGATGGAACAATCGGCGGTGCGTTTATTGAGAAATATTTTCCAAGTAGGGGTGTTTGAAAATCCTTACCTCAATCCTGAACAAACAAAAGCCACAGTTGGAAAGCCTGAGTTTATGAAAGCAGGCTACGAAGCCCAGTTAAAGTCGATAGTTTTGTTGAAAAATCACGGACAAGCATTGCCGATTACCTCCAAAAAGACAGCGTACGTACCCAAACGTTTTGTGGCCGCGAGCCGCAATTTCTTAGGAATGGAAACGCCCGCGTCGGAGGATTATCCTGTGAACATAGAGATAGTCAAAAAATATTTTAACGTTACTGACAATGCCGACGAAGCCGATTTTGCCCTTGTTTTTATCGAAAACCCTAAAGCAAACATTGGGTATGACAAAGAAGATGTAACCAAAGGAGGCAATGGCTACATCCCAATCAGTTTGCAGTACAATGACTATACGGCCACCGACGCCCGCGAAGTGAGTATTGCGGGGGGCGATGCGTTAGAAAACTTTACGAATCGTTCGTACAAGGGAAAAACGGTAAAAACGCCCAACAACACTGATATGAAATTGGTACAAGATACCAAAACAAAGATGAAAGGGAAACCTGTGATTGTATCGGTCAATACCACCAATCCGATGGTGTTTTCGGAAATAGAGCCTGCGGCGTCCGCGATTTTGTTGAGTTTTGGAGTGCAAGACCAAGCCATCATTGAAACCATTGCGGGTAAATCAGAGCCATCGGCTTTGTTGCCAATGCAAATGCCGCTGGACATGACGACCGTCGAAAAACAGGCAGAGGACGTTCCTTACGATTTGACCTGCCACAAAGATACCGACGGAAACGTTTATAATTTTGGATTCGGGCTCAACTGGAAAGGGGTGATTAAAGATACCCGAACGGTGAACTATAAAAAGTAAGGTTTCTTGGAATTATTGAACACGGGTAATGCGGGCTATCCGTGTTCGATTTTAAAAATATAGCTTATCTAAGCTGATTTTCTCACTTCTTCTATGACCGCTGACATTCCCATGATATTACTTTGGCGGTGTTGTAAGCCCCATTCAATCATGGCTTCTAACACTGTATGCAGCCGATGTCCCGAAGGAGTCAGTTCATATTCTACAGTCACGGGAATGGTATTATAAACCGTTCGGGTAATAATGCCATTTACTTCTAAATCTTTCAATTCCTGCGACAACATTCGAGGTGTAATTTTCGGGATTTCTCTGCTGATTTCTTTAAATCGTTTTTTACCAAAAATCAAGACCCCAATGATGGGCATTTTCCATTTCCCTTGAAAAGTATTTAGGGTGTCATTGATGGCCAAAACGTAGGTTATTGGGCATTTCTTTACCTCGTCTAAGTTGAGTTTCATTTTTAATGTATTGATTATAAGGTTGATATATAAAAGTATATCGGTATGCTTTTGTATATTGATATACTTAAAGAAGTGAACTGGACATACTTTTGTTCCACCAAAATGTATTTTTTTACTAAACAACACACAAATATGATTTTAGTATCAGGAGCAACTGGACAACTCGGGAAAGCAACGATTGAGAACTTAATCGAAAAAGGAATTGAACCAAGTAGTATTTCTGCCTTGGTAAGAGATGCCGCAAAGGCCGAAGATTTGAAAGCAAAAGGCGTAATAGTCAAAGTCGGTGATTATGATAATTACGAGTCGTTGGTAACAGCTATGAAAGGAGAAGAAAAGCTATTGCTTGTGTCTGGTACAGACATTCCTAATCGCCTCGTTCAGCACAAACAAGTCATAGACGCGGCCAAAGAAGCAGGGGTGAAGCATGTCGTTTATACCAGTTTTGCTCGAAAAAACAATACCGAAAGCAATCCGCTTGGTATTGTAGCAGCGGCCCATATCGAAACCGATAAATACCTCAAAGCGAGTGGCTTGGATTATACCATTATGCTCAATGGGCTTTATGCCGATGTGTTACCCATGTTTATTGGGCAGAACGTGGCCGAAACGGGCGTATTTTATCCCGCAGGAGAAGGTAAAACGTCATTTACTTTGAGAGCCGATATGGCAGAAGCAGCTGCCACTATTCTTTCAACGGACGGACACGCAAACAAAGAATATATCATTGCAGGTAGCAAAAAGTATTCTTTCCAAGAAGTGGCCGATTTATTGTCAGAAATGCT
>JBDHXS010000553.1:0-4653 GCA_039810845.1 Runella sp.
GGAATCAACTGCGTAGGCAGCACAAAATTATAATCCAACGCCGTCGTAAACTTTAACTGCGGCATACGTGTGCCTTTGGCCGCTGTTATATTCCACGAGTGGAGTTGAGTATTTTGATGCGCTATCTGTACATCGGTGTTTTGTTTTTTGGCCAATTCAATCGCTTCGTTGACATCACGCAGCACAGTTTGTGCTTGGAGTGAATGAGCAAAAAAGTAAATCAATAAATAAATGAGAATGAGCTTTTTCATTGTGCTCGAAGTTTCGGTATCTTGCTGGTGGTGATTACATTTGGTAAAAATCACGTCACAAAGCAACAATATCTATGACCAATGTCAACTATGAAGGTTGACGAAACGGAAGAAAATCCGCAGAAAACGGAAATATTGCCCTAAAACCCAACGCATCAATGAATTCACTCTACATTCTTACCCTCCTTTGTGCCAATGTAGTACTGGCCGAATGGCTCGCCAAGTATCCATTTTTTCGGCCCATGGGTGCGGCGCTCATCGTCATCATTACTACCGCCATTACGGCCAATATTGGCCTTATTCCTTCCTCAAGTGTACCAGTACCCGTTTATGATGGTATTTTTTCGTATTTGGCACCGCTTTCCATCTTTTTCTTGATGCTCAAAGCTAACTTACGAAGTTTACGCAAGGCAGGCGGTACGATGTTATCACTGTTTTTGTTGGGTTCGGTTGGAACCATTACGGGCGTGGCGATTAGTATGAAGCTTTTTAACGCTCCCCAAACACTCGGAGAGTTTCATTATGCACTGGCTGGAATGTTTACGGGTACTTACATTGGTGGTAGTGTTAATTTCAACGCCGTGGCTTTGCACTATGGAGTCTCAAAGGAAGGAACACTTTATGCCGCTACCACCGCCGCCGACAATATTATTACTGCCTTGTGGATGATTGCGACTTTGGCCTTGCCCAAGTTTTTTAACCGCCTTTACCCGCGCCACAAAAAACAAAATCTGGCCTCCGATGCCGAACTAAACGACCACCTTAACGACAGCGAAGCAGTCAACCCAATGGATGTGGCTTTGCTTCTGGGGTTGGGGATTTTTAGTATTTACTTGTCACAGCAGGTGGCAGCTCTCGTCAAAGGGCTTCCAGCAGTATTAGTACAAACTACCTTTGCGTTACTTTTAGCACAATTTCCCGCCATCAATCGCTTACCCGGCTCGCGGATGTTGGGGCTGCTTTGTGTGTATTTATTTTTAGCAGTTATTGGTGCTTACTGCGATATTCCCGCCCTGATTCACGATGGCCAATTGGCTTTTACGCTCTTGGGCGTGATTACCGTTATTGTGCTCGTTCATGCCGCTATTGTATTTGGGATTGGGGCATTATTGAAACAAGATTGGGATATGTTGGGGATTGCGTCGCAAGCCAATATTGGCGGAGCGAGTTCGGCACTTGCCTTAGCCAAAAGCTTAAACCGTTTTGATTTACAGCTCCCTGCGGTGTTGGTGGGTGTACTGGGCAATGCTATCGGGACTTATTTGGGCATTTGGGTAGCGGAATGGCTCCGATAAGTTGTACATTTGAAATCATACACTAAACCAATGAAGGAACTATTATCAAACGTTTTCTCAAAACGATATCGAGAAAACTTTCTAATTTTTGCATCATTTTGCATTTTATTGGTACTCCTAACCTTTATTGTGACACCGCTTATCCCTTTAGCTATTGTTTGCGCATTGGTTTCACTATTTACCGTACCATTGGGCTTTTTGTTATTCATAATAGTTTTGCTCAGACTCTTGTTCAACCAGAACTACAGACCTCTTACAGAAATAAGACTGATAGTGTTGATGGTAGGTTTGCCATTTGTGGCATGGAGTACTTACTTTTTGACCAACGAAGTCAGTCTTTTTGTAAGAACACAAACGCGGTATCGCGCCGCAGAAGAACTCATTACAGAATTAGAACAATACAAAAAGAAAGAAGGAAGCTATCCCCTTTCAACTGGCAGAGTTCCAGCAGGTTTTGCTTCAACAGCAAACTGTTATAATCACAATATAGGGTATTATAGTCAGGGGGATACTTTCAGAATATACTTTGCACTCTCCTCTTATTTATTTACCTATCACAATTATAGTTACTGCCCCGACTGGTCGCAAGTACCCAAAGAATCACAACGCGGTAAGGCTACCGAAAGAACCAATTGGCGAGTAGAAACGGGAGTGGATTAAATTGGCCTAAGAATGCAGGTCAGGATATCGTCAGACCCTAAGAAACCTACTAAACGACTTATTTGGGAATTTGGGTAGCAGAATGGCTGCGATAAGTTGTAAATTTGGCCCAAAATCCCCCTAATATGCACGTTACAGGCTTTACTTTTATCCGGAATGCAGTCAAATTTGATTTTCCCATTATAGAAGCCATTACTTCTATCTTGCCTATTTGTGATGAGTTTGTGGTAGCGGTTGGCAAAAGTGAAGATAATACCCTCGAACTCATCCGACAGATTGACCCTCAAAAAATCCGTATTATCGAAACCACGTGGGATGAATCCCTCCAAGAAGGTGGCGTAGTGTATGCCAAAGAAACCGACAAAGCGTTTCAGGCTATTTCCCAAAAATCAGATTGGGCCTTTTATATTCAGGGCGACGAAGTAGTTCATGAAAAAGACCTGCCCGTTATAAAGGCTGCCATGCAACGGTGGAAAGGCGATAAGACAGTGGATGGCTTACTATTCAACTATATCCATTTTTACGGCTCCTATGACTTTATTGGAGATTCTCCTACTTGGTATCGAAAAGAAATCCGTGTCGTCAAAAACAACAAAAATATCTATTCCTACCGTGATGCGCAGGGTTTTAGAAAAAACGACAACGAAAAACTGCGTGTCAAACCTATAGAAGCGAGCATATATCATTATGGCTGGGTGAAAGACCCGCGAATAATGCAGGAAAAGCACCTGCATATTCACAAATATTGGTATGGAGACGAAGCCGAAAAGCACGTAAAAGTCTCTTCCGAAGGGTTTGATTATTCTCAAATAGACTCGCTGGCAAAGTTTACAAAAACGCATCCACAGGTAATGCAAACACGTTTACAGCGTCAAAACTGGCAATTCACACACGATATTTCACGAAAGAATTTAAGCCTCAAATACCGTCTCAAGATGTGGGTTGCCCAACTGACAGGTTGGTATATTGGCGAATACAGGAATTATAAGATTGTATAAAAACCAATATGACTTATTACGAAGACATTGACGAGTTTTTTGCTCACCAAACGCCCGAAATCAAGCAGCTACTTCAATACGTCAGACAGTTAATTTTGGTTTCACACCCCAAAATGCGCGAACGTTTTATGTACAACAGCGTTCCTTTTTTTATCTGTTTAGATTACGTCTGTTATTTTGGTAAAATCCAAAAAACAAAGGGTGTCGAGATTTGTTTTGCGAAAGGATTCTTATTATCGAACGAGCAGGGTCTTCTGGATGCCAAAGGCCGAAAACTCATTAGTGGAATTACCGTTCGCAACCTTCAGGAATTCAAAGAAATAGAAGAAGGCTTTCTGGAAATCTTGCAAGAAGCTATTTTGATAAATGAAACCCAGCCAGAAAAGACATTTGCCAAGATTGTTTTTGAAAGGCGAAAAAAATAATGAGGCCACAAGCCATATAATCTTGTGACCTCTTAAAACGTTTTTAAATAAAATTAGTAGCTCAATATCGTAAACTCAGTACGGCGGTTTTTCTGGTGTTCTTCTTCTGTTTTGGCATCTTTGATGATGAGTTGGGTTTCTCCATAACCTTTGGCCACCAAACGCTCCTTCTCAATTCCTTTGGTAACAATATAATCTACGGCAGACTGAGCACGATTTTGAGAGAGTTTATTGTTGTAAGCATCTGACGAACGTGTATCTGTATGTGAACTTAACTCAATTTTTACCGTTGGATTATCCTTTAAGATTTGTACAAGTTTATCCAATTCTACGGCGGCATCAGCTCGAATATTAAATTTATCTAAATCATAGTAAATATTTTCCAGAACGAAGGTCTTATTCAGCGCCAAACGATCCAATTTAAGCGATACATAGAAGGTCGTATCCATCGTGAGTTTCTTTCGGAAAATCTGCGGAATTGCCTTCCCTGCCATCGTAAACGCGTCGCGTTTGGTAATGTACCCCTTCTTTTCAATCAAAAGTGTATAATCTTTTCCTTCTTCTAATGGAAAAGTTCCAAAGATACCACCGCCTTTTGTAGTCCCTTCTCCTATCAAACTATCGGCTGAAACTTCATATATCTTTACAATCGCCGAATCAAGCAAGGCTGATGGGGTTTCGTTGGAAGCCACCGTACCAGCTAAGAAATAATTAACAATTTTTGGAGGTTCAGGTTTTCCAATCGTACGCCGACGCGGATCATCCAAAGGAAGTTTTTCAAGTTCCGCCAACTGTGTAGAATCAAGCCCTACGCTTTCGTCTTCTACAAAATAGATATCATCATCACCCTTTCCTCCTTCACGATTGGAAGAAAAGAAGCCATATTTCAAATCATCATCGGCAAAAACTAACCCAAAATCATCAAATCGAGAGTTAACAGGGGGGCCTAAGTTTTCGACAGTAATAACTCCTTGTGAGCGCGTAGCTACAAATAGGTCAAGTTTTCCTAAGCCAGGATGTCCGT
>JBDHXS010000554.1:0-4644 GCA_039810845.1 Runella sp.
GTCTTCTTCGACAATTGGCTCAAAATAGGGTTTTGCACCACGTCGAACAGTTTCTTCATAAGAATAAACCGCATCATCCACCCACAAAGCTACCACTTTGACACCATCGCCGTGGCTATCTATGTGTCGCCCTATTTCGGTTCCACCTTTTAGAGGTGAAGTCAAAATAAGCCGAATTTTATCTTGTTGTACTACATAAGACTCACGATCTCGCAAACCTGTTTCAAGACCTGAGTAAGCCAAAGGTTGAAAGCCAAAAGCAGTTTGAAAATAATGGGCAGCCTGCTTGGCATTCCCTACATAGAGTTCAATGTAATCGGTGCCATTAAGTGGCAAAAAGTCAGTAGCATCGGCTAAAACAGGCTCAAAATCAGCAACTAAGGTTTCCATAATTATCTTTTAATCTAAACTCAAACGAATGAGTAACAGGTTATTGATGAAGTGCAATTATTAATTGTTTTACTAATTATTAATTTACTTACAATTTTAAAGACAATTATTTTTAAATGCAATTTTTTGATGATTTTTTTATGTTTTTTCTTACCTTGTTGGCAAAACCAACGCAATATTTTTTTCAACTTTCAATTGAATGAAATTAAAAACAGTAGTCTGCTTGTTGTTATTATTAGGCTGCCTGATGCACAAAAAGGAGGCATTCACTTCACAAAATCCAATTTCTACCAGCGCTTTACAAGCTAAATTTGATAGTTTGAATTTGTTTGATGTTTCAAGAAATAGGGCTATCCCTGTTGCATTGTATTTGCCTAATAGAGAAAAGATTCGGACAAAACCGCAAGTGATTATACTAAGTCACGGTTACAGGGGTAATAGAGGCGGCGACAATATAGCTTATTCTTATTTGACTGAATTCTTGGCTTCGCAAGGCTATTTTGTTGCGAGCATTCAGCATGAATTACCTACCGATGAGCTTTTGCCGATGACTGGAAAGCCGCAGGAAGTACGCCGACCCAATTGGGAACGAGGTGTTCAGAATATACTTTTTGTTCTTGAAGAACTGAAAAAGCGGGAGCCAAATTTAGATTATAAGCATTTAACGCTCATCGGACATTCTAACGGGGGAGATATGTCGATGCTTTTTGCGCATAAATATCCTCAAAAGGTGTACAAAGTCATCTCATTAGATAACCGCCGAATGCCTTTTCCGAGGACTGAACAACCTAAAATTTACTCGCTTCGCTCCAGTGACCAAGTAGCTGATGCGGGTATTTTGCCAACGTTAGAAGAACAGAAAAAATATAAAATGAGAATTATCAATCTACAAAATACAACTCATAATGACATGGATGACCACGCCACTACAGAGCAACGAAAGGAAATCAATGAATATATTTTAGATTTTCTAAAGTAGGTAGTTTTTTCACGACAAGAATGCTTACTATAGAGTCACGTAGAGAAAAACTTCATTTCTCTACGTCTCCGTGGTTTATTTTAGACCAGCCATTTGGCGAAGCTTTTGGGTAGGGCGAAAACGTTCCCCATAGGTATTGGCCAAGCGATCACATTCAGCTACAAACTTTTCAACTCCTACAAAATCCACGAACGACAAAGTACCGCCTGTGTAAGGGGGAAAACCCCACGCCAAAATAGATCCCAGGTTGGCATCTAATTTGGTACGAATCACCCCTTCTTCGTAACAACGAACCGTTTCGAGCGCTTGGCGATAGAGCAACCGAGTTTTGACTTCCTCCAAACTTGGCTGTACCTTGGCGATTGGAAATAGTTCGGTCAAACCCACCCAAAGATGCTTTTGGCCTACTTCGGGATAATCATAGAATCCTGCTTTGGCTTTTTTGCCTAAGCGTCCCATTTCAGTAAACTGTTTTCCTACTTGGTAGCTTGTGTCGTTTTCGGCCAATACACCATCCTTTACCGCTTGCCCTGAGATTTTATACACCAAATCCAACGCCACCTCGTCGGTCACGGCTAATGGCCCCACGGGCATTCCTGCTAACTTTCCAGCATTTTCAATCAAAACCGGGTTTACCCCATCTTTCAACAACTCCATCCCTTCGGAAGTATAAGTTCCAAAGCAACGCGAGGTATAAAAGCCCCGTGAATCATTGACTACAATTGGCGTTTTCTTGATTTTACGGACATAATCTACTGCTACTGCTATGGCATAATCAGACGTTTGTTTGCCCACAATGAGCTCTACCAACATCATTTTGTCCACAGGAGAGAAGAAGTGAATGCCAATAAAATTTTCAGGATTTGACGATGCTTTTGCCAAACCTGTAATGGGTAGTGTAGAAGTATTTGAGCCAAAAATGCCCAAACGGTGTTCGCCGTTTACGGTTAACATCGGTTCGGCTTCTTTGGTAACAGCAGCTTTAAGCTCACGGTTTTCAAAAACGGCTTCTATGATCAAATCGCTACCCTTCAGGTCAGTTACATTTGCGGTTGTTTTTATGAGATTGAGCGTTCCTTCGGCTTTGAGAGAATCTATTTTCCCCCTTTCTATCGCTTTTTTTAGCAGACTACGGGCATAGTCTTTGCCTTTTTCGGCAGCTTCAAGACTTACATCTTTGAGGACTACTTCAATGCCCGCCATTGCACTTACGTAGGCAATACCAGCACCCATCATTCCTGCTCCTAAGACACCCAGTTTTTTTACGTCGGTTTTAGGAATGTCTTTCGGACGACTTGCGCCTTTATTGGCTTCGTTCATTCCTAAAAACATCGTACGAATCAAATTACCAGCCACTTTGGATGTAGCTACTTGCACAAAATGCCGCGATTCAATGACAATTCCATGGTCAATATTGACCAATAAACCTTCATAAACGCACGACATGATGTGTTGCATAGCAGGGTAGTTTCCCTTCGATTTATCCATCATCATGGCTGTACCTGCCGTAAAAGTCTGCATTCCAACGGGACTCAATACGTTCCCATGAGGTACTTTGTAATTTTCTCTTGCCTGAATTTTACCCGTCTTTTTATTGACTTCATCCCAAGGTTTTATAGGGGTGGGATTTGCCGCAATCCAAGCGGTAGCTTTTTCAAACATTTCCTCAGATGTAGCTGCCAAAGTATCAATAATTCCCATTGCCAATGCCTCTCTGGGGGTCAATTCTTTTCCTTCCAAAATCAATGGCAAAGCAGCTTGCATGCCAATCATACGTGGCAAGCGTTGAGTCCCTCCTGCTCCCGGCAAAAGTCCTACTTTCACCTCGGGCTGTCCGAGTTTGGTTTTGGGGTTGTCGAGTGCTATCCTGTAATGGCACGCCAGGCAAATTTCCAAGCCTCCTCCCAAAGCTGTGCCGTTGATAGCTGCCACAACAGGTTTGCCATTGGTTTCTATTTTGCGGAAAAGTTGGTTTAGCCCTACTGATATTTTTAGCATTTCGGCAGGGTCACCTCCCTGATTTCTTAAAATCATTTTCAAATGAGCTCCTGCTACAAATTGGGGTCTTGCAGAGGTGATGATGATGCCTTTCACAGCCACATCATTGTACGCTTTTTCCAACGCTTCCTCAAAAGCAGGGATTGACTCATCGTTTAAGACATTCATGGGCGAGCTGGTTAGGTTCCAACTGAGGATAGCTACGCCATCTTTTATTGAATAATTAATTGGCATTGGTTTGTTGATTGATCTTTTCAGGAATACGTTTACTCAGACAAGTCAGACCAAGGTCAGACTTGTATTTCTACATAAATTTAAAATTATAAGCTAATGAAACAATCGGCGAAGCAAAGATTTGTAATTGATAAGTTGAATAGGCTGCGCCTTGTGTTTTCAGAAATACCGAATATTGGTTTTTGCGCCCGTAAAGGTTATATACGGTAAAAATCCAACTTCCTACCCAACGTTTGTCCTTAAGCGAAGGGTTATTGATTTGCCACGAAAAATCAAGACGGTGGTAGTCTTTAATACGCCCTTGGTTACGCTCGGCGTAGTACGGGTAAGCTTTTCCCTGAAAACTCACAAACCCATTGGGAATGGTATAAGGGCGGCCCGTACCATAAGTAAAAGTCAAGGCAATGCTATGGTATTTATTTTCAGAAAAATTGAGCGACATATTGACACTGTGGGGGCGATCAAAATTGGACGGATACCATTTCCCATCATTGATTCGCTCCGTAAATCTCGTCCCTTCGTTCACTTGATTCAACACCCGTGAGTAAGTATAATTGACCCAACCCGTCACCTCACCTTTTTTCTTAGTAGCCATTAGTTCTACCCCATAAGCTTTACTTTTTCCCTGCAAAACTTGGGTTTCGATGTAATTTTGCAATAAGAAATCGGCCCCAGGTTTGAAGTCTAAGATATTTTCGGTAGCCCGATAATAAGCTTCAATCGAAAATTCATAAATATTACTCTTGAGGTTTTTGAAATATCCTACGGTCAATAACTGACTGACTTGTGGACGAATGTGTGCATCACTCGTTTTCCAGCGAGAGGTAGGCAAAGGGGTAGTGGTATTAGAAACCACTTGAAGATACTGACGCATCAGGTTGTACCCAAACTTGACAGAACTTTGCTCATTCAAATTGTATCTTATTCCCAAACGAGGCTCAAAGCCACCGTAGCTTTGTGTAATTTTACCACTACCATAATACACCGAATCAACAATTGTTGCTTCCGTTTTGGGCCCGCCTGCCGTGTATGTACGTACCGAT
>JBDHXS010000555.1:0-4638 GCA_039810845.1 Runella sp.
ACCGTGCCAAAGTCTCTAACCACCCATTCTTACACGTGGGTGTGTGTATTAGTGCGAATTTCATCAAGGATTTTTTGCGGCAACAGGGGGTAAAGTTTTATCAGAAACAATAGTTTTTGTAGATTCCAAGTAGATTTTGTGGCTACAACAGAACCAACAACCTCGTCTTACTTCATTCCATAATTTTCGCGTAACAAATACTCAAACACGCGACTGGGAAGAAACCGTTTAAGCCATAGTGAAGCACGCTGTAGAAAAGGGCCTGCTATGTAGTGAATGTCCGGAGAAGACGTATTAATGATTTTTTCGATGGTTTTTGCGATATAAATTGGGTCGGCAGCGTTGCTTACTTCGGCGTTGACTTTGGTATTCATATCTTCTACATAAGGACGATAAGGCGAACCGTTTTGATTCAATGCCACCAGCCGAGTGGCATTGATATTGGTACGAACGTCTCCAGGCAATACACTGCACACCCGAACGCCAAAAGGTTTCAGTTCGATATTAAACGTCTCGGTCAATATCTCTACGGCAGCTTTGCTGGCACTATAAATTCCCCGAAAAGGCAGTCCCATTCTACCTGCTATCGAACCCACATTGATAATCAAGCCATCACCCTGATGTCGCATGGCAGGTAGTACCGCCCGACATACCCGAAGCAATCCCCACACATTGGTGTCGAATACACGTTGAATCATGTCTTCGGGGATTTCTTCCAGCGCACCAATAATGCCAAGACCTGCATTATTAATAAGGACATCAATTCTGCTTTCACGTTGAAGCAGCTGTGATACAGCAAGTTGAATAGACGTTTCGTCGTTCACATCCAGAATAAGCGTCTGAAAAGCAACGGCTTCTTTAAAAGGATAACGGCTGGTTCCATATACACGATAACCTGCTTGCACTAAATAGTCGGCAGTCGCCCGCCCAATCCCCGTCGAAGCACCTGTTATTAAAATGACTTTGGGCATTTGATGATTTTATCGTTAATGGCTAAAAATTCAAGGTTAACCGAAAAATTTTGTCCCGATTAACAGCTAACGTTTAACAATTAACTGCCTTACTTTTTGATTTGGTTCAATTCCTCCTGCATCTGATTGACCAAATGCTTAAGGTGGTCCAAAGATACAGTAGGTTCGGGCAAAACAGCACTAAAAAAGGCTTTAATTTCCCAAACTTCGAGTACGTCTTTAAGCGGAACCTCAAACGTAGGAATAGTAGCTTTATCAGAACTTAGCAAAAGTGTTCCTTTGATTTTGACTTGGTTATACACCCTACGGCATACGACACCCAAGTTGCGCGCCACCAGTATATATAATTTACCATCGGCAATGTCGTACCAATTGCCCACAAACTGCCCAATCAGAAACGAACCCGAATAAGTAAAATCATCGCCTGCTTCAAAAGCCCGATAAGTAGCACGGGGAAGCAATGGGAATTCAAAAGTAGGCAAACGTCTAATGTACTCGGTTTGGTTAAATCGCTCTACATAGTCTTTCAACTGGCTGAGGCGTACATACTGAATGGATTGCGGAGTTGTTTTTTCGTAATCATTCGGTGGGCTTTGTACAACTGTCGCCCCATTACCATTTTCGTAGGTATTATTAAAAGTCGGGGCTTGGTATGTAGGAGTCGGTTGATGCGTAGCAGATTGATAAATAGGTGCGGGTGGCTTAGGTGATTCTATGATGGGTGTTATCACCGAATTGGCATTAGGTATCGTAGGAGGTGTTGACTGTGGCCGTGGCTGCGTCGAAGGCGGGGTATAAAATTGCTCAAAAATGCTGGATAGCGTTTGTGGTTCTTTTTCTTTGGGTTCTGCCACCAACGATGCCGCCGATGGCTTATCAATGGGTAGTAAATTGGGGGTTTCTCGAATTTTCCTCAAGTCTTTTTTTAGCAAATCGTCCACCGACACATTAAACAACTTCGACATGGTTTTGAGTACATCAAGGTTGGGATTAGCGCGTTGTTCTTCATATGCACCTACTGAAGCGCGTTTTATGCCCATTCTACGGGCAAATTGATCCTGCGTCATCCCGTGCAATTTGCGCAAGTATTTCATATTGTCGCTAACAATGCTCATGGCAATTTTGATAAAATTTTTAGTAAAAATAGAGAATTTTCTGTTTTACTAAAAATGTATAAACATTCTGTTTGAAAATTGTACTTTTGGGTGCAATCAAAGTGGAGAAACATTTACAACTTCATAACCAATGGTAACCACAGAACCAATCCAAACCACTGATATTCAACGTATATTTAAAATACAACGGGATAATGCTTCGGCAATAGCTCTCTCTACTGCGAAAGAACGTGTAGAAAAACTAAAGAAAATCCAAGTGTACGTTCTGGCACAAGTGGCAGAAATACAACAAGCGATGTACGATGATTTTCGCAAACCAAGTGCGGAGGTGATGCTGGGCGAAGTGTATAGCATTACGACTGAAATCAAATTTGCCTGTAAAAACCTCAAACGTTGGATGCAACCGCAACGTCTCGACACACCTTTGGGGCTTATAGGTACTTCCAGCTATATCAAACACGAACCCAAAGGCAATGTTTTGATTATTTCACCGTGGAATTATCCACTGGGGCTAGCCATAAAACCCCTCATTTCAGCCATTGCAGCAGGGAATGTATCTATCTTGAAACCTTCCGAAATGACACCCAATACGTCGCGATTTATCAAAAAAATGATAGGTGATTTATTCCCAGAAAACGAAATTGCTGTAATTGAAGGTGACGCAACCATCGCTACCGAACTATTGACTCTTCCTTTCAACCATATCTTTTTTACAGGTTCGCCTGCGGTTGGCAAAGTAATAATGCGGGCTGCCGCCGAGCATTTGGCCTCAGTAACCCTCGAACTGGGCGGAAAATCGCCCAACATTATTGACGAAACCGCCGACATTAAAAAAGTGGCCGAAAAGACCGCATGGAGCAAATGCCTCAACAACGGCCAAACCTGCATTGCTGCCGACTACGTGATGATTCACGAATCCAAAAAAGAAGCATTTGTAAATGCTTACCGCGATGCTATACAACAAATGTATAATACCACTGGTCAAGGAATTGAAAACTCTGACAGCTATTCACGTATTATCAATCATCGGCATTTTGGCCGTATCAAAAACTACTTGGATGATGCCGTAGCCAAAGGAGCAAAAATAGAAGTAGGTGGTCGTACAATCGCTGACCAGAATTTTATCGAACCCACGCTCCTCACCAACGTAAACGACGAAATGAAAGTGATGCAAGACGAAATCTTCGGCCCTGTATTGCCCGTTTTGACTTACCGAACCAAGGAAGAAGTAATCAACTATGTGAATAGCAAAGAAAAACCACTCGCACTGTATATCCACAGCAAAAACAACCAGAATATTGACTATTTTCTCAACCATACCTCCGCAGGCGATACAGTTGTTAATGATTTGATGCTACAATTTAGCAATCCTGAATTACCTTTTGGAGGTGTCAACAACAGCGGAATTGGCAAATCAAACGGCTTTTTTGGGTTTCAGGAAATGAGTAATTTGCGCGGAGTCACCAAACGGCAGTTTGGAACAATGAATTTTATTTATCCTCCTTATACTGATAATGTAAAAAAATTGATTGATTTGCTAGTGAAGTATTTTTAAAACCCACATGAACACAATATCCGCTACACTCCTATTGATATTCACCGCTTTTGCAACAACCGCACAGGAATTAAAAAAAGTAAAGAAAACATTGGTTTCTAACCCATTTACGCACAGATGGGAAGAGTACCACGTGCTTAAATCAGACAAAAAAATCAAACACGGCCCTTATCAGCAATTGGTTAATGACAAAGTAGAAGAAACGGGGTTTTACAAAGACAATCAAAAAGACAGCACCTGGACTAAGTTTTTCTTTTATTCGGGGGCTATTCGCGAGCAGGGACTGTACGCAAAAAATCAGCGGGTGGGAGTATGGAAGTTTTACAATAACAAAAACGAACTGGAACAATCGTACGATTTTTCGACCCAAAAGCTCATTTTCTCAGGTCCCGAATCAAGACCCAAAATGGGCTGGGTAATCACCGAAACGGATACCCTCGAAACGGTCGTGGACTCCCCGGCGGTGTATCTTGGAGGAACAGCCACCTACGCTGAAATATTGGCAAAAAATATGCGTTTTCCTGCTCCAGCTGTGCGGCGGGGTGTTCAAGGGCGAGTCTATGTGACATTCATGATAGATGAAAAAGGAAGAACCTCGGGACACAAGGTTTCAAAACCTATTGATAGAGACTGCGATGAGGAAGCATTACGAGTAAGCCGCCTACTGACCGATTGGCTCCCTGCCGTCAAAGACGGAAAGCCCGTAAAAAGCCTACACATGATTCCCGTCAGCTTCAATTTCGGGGGAATAGTGAGATAAAGGGCTTTCTCTAACCGTTATCTTAGGCAGGGATGGATAGAGATATTCCCTAAAAGGTTACGCTAAATAAAAAGATGTCGCGTTGATGGAGATTTCGCCTGCTTCACTGACGATTGTATAGGCGCGATTTGGTAAATTTGAGGTGACAAAATTTCAAAATCTATTCCTAAGTATGAAAAAAACGGTGCTTTTATTGATAGGAAGTATTTGGGCTTTCATGGGTTATTCTCAACCATC
>JBDHXS010000556.1:0-4628 GCA_039810845.1 Runella sp.
CAAAATGTCTGAACCTGAATTGTATGATTTGATTGACCAAAAAATCAAACCCATTTTATCGAACGTAGCGGGTGTAGGTACAGTGCGTTTGATTGGGGGCAACGAGCGTGAAATCCAAGTAAACTTAGACAACGATAAGTTGCAGGCATATAATATTTCGTCGGCGCAGGTCAATCAAATGATTGCCAATAGCAACAGCTCGTATCCTGCGGGAAGTGTGTTAAGTAACAATAGTCGTACATCTATTCGTTTGGATGCCAAATTGGTGAAAGTGGAAGAATTGAGAAACCTCATTATTCGTCAAAATGCCGATGGAAGTCGAGTATTATTAAAAGACCTTGCCATTATTACTGACGGACAAACTGAAACCAAAATGCTCAATCGTAACAACGGTAAAGCAGGAATTGGTATTGAAATTGTAAAACAAGCTGATGCTAATGCAGTAAATGTAAGTAAATTGGTCAAGGAAAAACTGCAAGCAATTCAAGCCAATTATGCCTCAAAAAACTTCACTTACGATATTGCCGCTGACCAATCTGTCTATACGTTGGCTTCTGCCGATGCCGTAATGCACGATTTGTTTTTGGCAATTATTATTGTTGGAGCAGTAATGTTGTTCTTTTTGCATAGTTTCAGAAGTTCATTGTTCGTATTGGTGGCCATTCCGTCGGCCATGATTCCGACCTTTATTTTAATGTATATTTTTGGGTTTTCGCTCAATCTGATGACATTGATGGGGCTTTCGTTGGTGGTAGGTATTTTGGTAGATGATAGCATTGTGGTGTTGGAAAATATTTATCGTTACCTCGAAATGGGTAAAAGCAAAGTACAAGCTGCCATCGAAGGACGGCAAGAAATTGGTTTCACTGCCATTGCCATTACTTTGGTGGACGTGGTGGTATTTTTACCACTTTCCATGAGTGGTGGACTGATTGGAAATATCTTACGTGAGTTTTCATTAGTAGTGGTTTTCTCTACTTTGATGAGCTTGTTTGTTTCATTTACCTTGACTCCTTTGCTGGCTTCAAGATGGGGGAAAATTGAAATTCTGAGTGAATCAAGTCTTTGGGGTAGAATCAATCTGGCCTTTGAACGGTTTTTGGATAATCTAAAAGAGGAATACGGTAAGCTCTTGGCATGGGCACTTGGCCATAAAAGATGGGTGCTTATCAGTATCATCGTGATGTTTGTGGGTTCTGTCTCTTTACTGGCCACTGGATTTATTGGTACTGCATTTACAGGCTCTGGTGACCGTGGCGAATTTGCAATTCAGCTTGAAATGGCGCCACAAACTCCTTTGGCACAAACCAATTTGATGACCAAACAAGTGGAGCAGCTTTTATTGCAAAAGCCAGAAGTAGAAAAGGTATTTGCTAATATAGGTACACAAACGGGGGCAGCAGGAACAGGAAGTTCCAACTCAAACATCTCAGAAATATCGGTTACCCTGGTTGCCAAAGAAAACCGTAAAGTTTCTACCGACGCTTTTAGTACAGGAATTAGAGACGAAATAGCAAAAGTTCCAGGAATAAAAGTGGTGATTCGACCAACCTCGATTACGGGAAGTAGTGAAGCTCCGATTCAGATTGCAGTGAAAGGTGTGGACATGGCGATGGTGCAAGAAGTAGCGAATCAGATAAAAGCGATTGTTCGCAAAACACCAGGCACTGATTACGTAGAATTTAGTACCAAAAGTTTAAAAACAGAAATTGCGATTCAGCTTGACCGTGATAAAATTGCTAACGCTGGGTTGAGTATTCCAGAAGTAGGAGGAGCGATTCAGTTGGCATTTAGAGGAAACGACCAATCGAAGTTTAAACAAGCAGGGGAGGAGTATCCGATTAATATTTCATTGGAGAAATCAGACAAACGCTCTATCGAAAATATTCGAGAACTTACCCTTCGCAACAGCCGTGGAGCCATTATAAAACTCAAAGATGTGGCTACTGTATCAGAAGTAGTAGGGCAAGCTGTTTTGGAACGTTCAGATCGGATGAATTCTATCAAGGTAACGGCTTCGTCGGTAGGCCGCCCAACGGGGACAATTGTAGCGGATATTCAAAAAGAAATCGCCAAAATCAAGATTCCTGAGGGCATAGTGATTGATTATCAAGGAGAAGCTCAACGCCAAAAAGACTCATTTGGTAGTTTAGGTTTAGCCATGTTATTGGGGATTTTGTTGGTGTATTTAATCATGGTCGCCCTTTACGAAAGCGTGGTTTATCCGTTTGTAGTACTCTTTTCTATCCCTGTGGCATTGATTGGGGCTTTGTTAGCCTTGGCTTTAACGATGGAATCGCTGACCATTTTCGCCATCGTAGGTTTGATTATGTTGCTCGGTTTAGTAGCTAAAAACGGTATTTTGATTGTGGATTTTACCAATCACTTGAAAGAAAAAGGAATGTCAGTAAAAGAGGCTTTGGTAGAAGCAGGGAAAGAGCGTTTACGCCCGATTTTGATGACCACCATCGCCATGATTACAGGTATGTTGCCGATTGCCTTGGCATCAGGTTCGGGGGCAGAAGTAAAAAATGGCATGGCTTGGGTAATTATTGGTGGCTTAACCAGCTCCATGTTTTTGACCTTATTGTTAGTGCCTTGTATGTACTACATTATTGAAACGTTGAAGAATAGAGTGGCGTGACTTACTGGCAAGAACTCACCAAAGCCTGAGATGGAGCTAATCCCTGAGTAATGGGAAGTGAAATTTTGGATAGGTAGCTTAAAGGGAGGCGAGTCACTTGTCTCTCTTTAAGTTTTTTTAAACCGATACAAATACGGCGCTTTGTTTTGAGCTCCTGTAAATTTCTTCTCGAGCCGTTCCAACACATTCAAGTCCAAGATCCTCTTTTGAAAATTGTTCATGGAAAAGGGCTTGTCATAGACTGCTTCGTAGAGTTCCTGTACTTCTTTCATTGTAAAAGTTTCGGGTAAGAGATTGAAACCAATGAGTTTTTGGTCGAGGTCGCGGCGGAGGGCTGCGAGGGCATGGGTTAGGATTTCGTTGTGGTCGTAAATCATCTTGGGGATGTCGTTGATGCTGCGCCATTCGAGGTATTCGTCAAATTCGCCTTGCTGTGGCGTCACTTTATGGATATCAACAAGCGCATAAAACCCAATACATACAAAACGGCTCGTGAGCCATTCTGCATCGGCTTCGTCATAAGTCAACCTCAAATCTTCTTTCATTAACTCTCTGAAACTGCTCCCCACAATCCGATTTTCGTCGCCAAATACCCTAAACTGCTCCAAATAGATATTGTCCAAGCCTGTTCTTTCTTGCAGTGTCCTGCCAGCCGCTTTTTCAATCCCTTCGCCCCACTTGATATAACCCCCTGGCAAAGTCCAAATACCATTACCAAACTTGAATTTGGCAACCAACACTTTTAATTTTCTGTCCTCGTAGCCAAAAATGACACAATCCAACGAAAGATGGGGGATGTATTTTTCTGTACCTATTTTTTTCATTTACACCGCATTTTATGGGCAAAGATAGGGTTAAATGATGGATTCTGGCATCTATGAAAATTTATTATCTAAAAAATAGAAAATTTATTATCTTTTTTTTAGATAATAAAAGCAATCCTTTTACCTTTGACTTGTTGTTCAACCCTTAGTCAATTTTTATGAAAAATTACTTACACTTATGCCCGCTCATCTGCTTGTTGCTTTTATGGAATAAGACTTATGGGCAATCTGATTCGCTTGCTATTGTTCAGTTATTAGAAAAAGAAGGAATTGCATGGCGTAAAGGCGATGTCAAGGCTTTTACCGATTGTTGGGCAGCAAGACCCAATGGTAGAATTTTTAATTCGTCGGTTGATGGCACAAGCAGGGCTATTCCTGCTTCTTTTATGCTCAATCCACCTGCTAATCTGATGGGTGGAGGCGGTTTTTCGGTACACTCCAATCATGCGATGAGCATAGGCAACAAAACCGCTTGGGTGAGCCACGATGAGGTTTCGATTGCAAAAGACGGCAAAGAAACGCTTTCTCGTGAGGTGCGTTTGTTAGAAAAAATTGCTGGGCAATGGAAATTGGTAGGGCAGTCGGCGCATTTTTATAACCCCGATAAACCCAAAACGGATACCACAAGTTATATTCATACTGTTGATATTACTTCTGGACACATTGAAACGGTATTCTCTATCAACAAACACTTTGAAGCTCCTAATTGGCATCCTGATAATTATTTGATTCTTAATAGTTATGGTAAAATTTATACACTTGGTTTGGCCTCGAAAAAAGTGAAAGAACTTAATACAGGTTTTGCCACTGCCTGTAATAATGACCACGGTATTTCACCCGATAAAAAATGGCTGGTGGTCAGTCATCACGACAAGGCCGACCCTTCTTCAAAGCGTTATAAATCAAAAATATATGTATTGCCCATAAGCGGAGGTGAGCCACGTCAAGTGACATCGGAAGTAATGTCGTTTTGGCATGGCTGGACTCCCGACGGCAAGACTTTGGCCTATTGTGGCGAACGTAACGGCAATTATGATATTTATTCGATTGGCGTGAATGGTGGCACCGAAAAAAGACTAACCGATAGCGAAGGTTTAGACGATGGGCCTGATTATTCACCCGATGGCAAGTACATTTACTTTAATTCGTACCGCACGGGA